>JAKJFL010000597.1:0-2593 GCA_022704935.1 Candidatus Rifleibacteriota bacterium | reverse complement strand
CTGCAAGCAGGCCCTGGGCCGCGGCCTCTTCATACCCGGACGTGCCGTTCAACTGCCCCGCGAGAAACAGGTTCGGAATCCGGCGCGACATCAGCGTCGGAAACAGGTCGCCCGGGTCCGCCACGTCGTATTCGATGGCATACCCAGGCCGCGTCAGCCGCGCGCTCCCGAGCCCCGGAAGGGTCCGGACATATTTTTCCTGCACCCATTCGGGCAGACTGGTCGACATGCCCTGCAGGTAGATCTCGCGGCCGTCGGCGCGCTCCGGTTCG
The DNA here is from genome assembly GCA_022704935.1 of Candidatus Rifleibacteriota bacterium. Lineage (GTDB taxonomy): Bacteria > Muiribacteriota > Ozemobacteria > Ozemobacterales > Ozemobacteraceae > MWAR01. Next base: position 2,321 of record JAKJFL010000597.1, on the reverse strand, counting down.
AGAAACACCTTGTGAGCGGATTTTTCGGGAAATTTGCTCACCTTGTCCTCGATCGACGGGCAGTAGCGCGGCCCCGTCCCGGAAATGCGGCCGGCGATCAGCGCCGACTCGTGGATATGCAACCTGATGACGTCGTGCGTCTCGTCGGTCGTCCTGGTCAGAAAACAGGGCATCCGGCCGAGAGGCTTCGAGCAATCCGACCAGAGGGAAAACGGCGGTGTTTCCGGTTCGTCGTCCTGCCGTTCGAGGCAGGAGGTGTCGATGCTCGCCGCGTCGAGACGCGGCGGCGTGCCGGTCTTGAAGCGCCGCATCGGAAGGCCGATTCGCTCGAGGCATGCACCGAGCTCATCGGCCGGCGGTTCACCGGCCCTGCCCGCGCCGAACCTCGCCCGGCCGATGTGGATCATGCCCCGGAGAAAGGTGCCTGGCGCCAGGATCACCACAGGGGCGCGGAAAACATCGCCCATCATCGTCCTGACTCCGGCGACCCTGCCGTTCTCGACAAGAATCTCCGTCACCGTTCCCTGGGCGAGATGCAGCCGGGGGTGCGTCTGAAGGGTCTTCCGCATCCGGCGCGAATAGGCTTCCTTGTCGGACTGGACGCGGATCGCCTGGACGGCGAGACCTTTGCGGGTGTTCAGCAGGCGCGCCTGCACCTGCGTTTCGTCGGCGATGCGGCCCATCACTCCGCCGAGGGCATCGATTTCCCGCACCAGATGCCCTTTGCCCTGGCCTCCGATGCTCGGATTGCAGGGCATCGTGGCGACCGCGTCGAGCTGGATCGTGAGAAGCACCGTTTCCGCGCCACATCTTGCCGAAGCAAGCGCGGCTTCACAGCCGGCGTGGCCCGCTCCGACGACGATGACCTGGGCGTGCGGAATCACTTCAGGATGGTCAGGGCTTTTGCGGCAAACGAGCTGACGAGTTCGCTCGGATCGTCGATCAGCACCTTCATCAACTCGACGGCATGAGGCCCCCGCTTGCGGGCGAGCAGCTTCGCGGCCGCGAGCCGCACGCCGTCGTTCGCATGTTGGGCCGCGAAATAGATCAGAATGTTCTGGTCGTCGCCCATGATGAACGGCAGGTCCCTGATGGCCTGCGCCGCATCCTCGTCAGCCCCGGACATCAGGCCATTGTAGACGTGGACCGACCGCGCTTTCTGGAATTTCACACCCGGGGGAAGCGGCACGACGGGCTCGGGCATTCCTGCCAGTTTCGGTTTTGCAGGGGGCTTTTCAGCGACTGCCGGAGCCGCGGGCGGTTCCACGACCGCAACCGGACGTTCAACTGGAACTTCTTCCAACGGCTTCTCCAGGAGACCCGAAGGGGCCTCGGCCTCCGGAGCGGGAGGAAGTTGCAGAGGTTCCTCTTCGGGGGGAGTCGCCTGCACGGGTGATGCCTCTCCCACATGCAGCTCAGGCTCTTCGACAGAAGGTTCGGAAAGTTCCTCCGCAACCGGCTCTGCAACCGGTTCTGCAGAAGGCATCTCCGGCCCGGGCACCGGCTCCGGCTGTGCCGCCGGCGTGATGAGGGCAACGGGCGGCGCGCCCACCGGACCGATGGAAACAGGCTTCAATTCTGTTTCTTCGGGGGCCGGGGCAGCGATCGGAACCACGACCTCGCGCAGAGGTGTGTTCTTTATCTTTTCCCAGAGACCTTTCGCAACCTGGGCAACGACGCTGTCGGCATCCTCGGTTGTCGCCACCAGCGCCTCGCGGGCGACCGTATTGTTGATCTTCGCGAGCGCCTTGAGAACGCTCAGCCTGATTCCCTGGTTCGTATCTTTCAAGGCCGCCTTCAGCAGTGTCAACGATGCCTGGTCGCCGATCTCGCCCAGGGCGAAGATCACGCTGTCCCTCAGCCAGACTTCCGATGAGCGGAGCATCGATCGCAGCGTTGAAAACGCATCGGGATGCCCGCACTTCACCAGGAATTTCGCGGCATTCACCTTGACACGGTTTTCCGGATCTTGCAGAAGCCGCTCCACGTCAGGCTCGCAGCTTCGAATCGAACACTCTTCGATCACCTCGACGGTGTTTGCCCGGACGCGGGCGTCGCTGTCGGCAAGGCACATCCGGATCGTCGAGGCACCCTTTTCACCTGCAAGTCTGGCAAACACTTTCACCAGGCCGGATTTGACGATGACATCCTTCTCGTTCAGCAGGACCTGCTCGAGCTGTTCCACCTCGAGGGCGGAGCTGGTTTCCATTATGATCTTCAGCACCAAGAAGCGGCGCTGGGAAGAGAAGTTCGAGAGAACCAGAAGCGGAAGCACCTGCGGCGGGATGCGGGGATCCTTGATCGTCAGCAGCCCCTGCAAA
>JAKJFL010000596.1:0-2594 GCA_022704935.1 Candidatus Rifleibacteriota bacterium | reverse complement strand
GTATCTGAACGATCCCCAGCCCGATTACCGGCTGATGCGGTCGGTTGCAGGCATCATCCTGGAACGGGACGGCAACGACGTCGACGCGAATTACGCCATGGGCTTGTACTGGAGCAGCCTGAAAAAACCGGATCTCGGGAAGGCGCTCAAGCATCTGGCCCTGGCGAAAAACGCGAAGAAGCCGCGTCCCGGGGCTTCCGGCCTGTATTGGCGATTGTTCGCGAAGAGTTACTGGTATCTCTTCCTGCTCCCGCTCGTGATCGTCGCGGCGGTCATCGACAAGCGCCGGAAACTGCAGGCCGGGTTGTCGGCTGCAGAGGCGGTCCCGGGACAAGGCGGGAGCGGGCGGCTGTCTTCCCTGGCAGAATCGCTGAAGAAGCTCGCGGCGAAGCTCAGACGCCGACCGACTCCATCCCCGGGCGATTCCCCGGACGAACAGAGCCCGGACAAAGGATCCGGGGATGACGCATGACGGGAAGCGTCATCCTGCGTTTCTCACCGGCTCCCGCCTGTATATTGTATCCCATATATATCACAGACTTCACGTGATTCCGTGGTCACTTCGGGCCAGAACCACCTCACCAGCAGGGCATACGATGGCTTTTTCTTGAGCCCGCCTATCGGGCCAGCATGCGATCCGCCGCCGACGACGGCCTTCCAGGCATCCGGGCCGGTCCATCCCCGGCGGGAGCGGAGGTATTTGGCGATCACGGCGCCGGTCCTGTCGCATCCCCACTGACAATGGACGTATGCCACCTCGTCGATCGCCTCGAGGAGTTCGGCCGTCTGTCGTTCGTCCGGTATCTGGTCGGCTGTCATGCGGCGCGGCAGCCATCGAACACCTTCCTCGCGACAGATCCGTTTCAGGGTGTCGTTGAACCTGTCCTTTCCGGCGGGGACATGGAGGGAGACGATCGTTCTCACCCCCCGACCGCGCAGGTCGCGCACGTACCGCCTGACGAGCGCCTCATCGTTCGCCATGGTTTCAGGGTTGAACAACGTTCCTCCCGCGAACAGGCGGTCGTCGATCACCCTGAAGTTGTACGGAAGCGGCCCAGCCCCTTTCACCTGCGACGGTTCGCCCTTGATGCAGACCGAGCCGGTCGCGACATCGAGGGCGGCCGTCGGCTGAACGAAGAACAGAACCATCGAAGCCATCGCCAGAAACCGAATCGTTCGAATCATGTCCATGTGCTCCCTGATGTTCGTACAGGAAAACGCGTTTTCCGGCAGTTTTCCCGATGCGGGAACCGGAAAACGCGTTTTTTCAGCTGATGAGCAGGCCGGCTTTCGAGGGCCGACGAAAAAAACTCAGGAGGTCTTCCTGTAGACGTTGAGGCCGACTTTTTCATCGCGGCCGGGAAGGGCATAGTTGCCTTCGGTGGTGGCGATGATCAAGGATTTTCCAGACGAAGATTTGCCGAATTCCTTGTTCAGGTCGACTTTGATGGTGAGGATGTGTCCCTCGACGGTCAGTTCAACGTTCTTCATAGCTTCCTCCTGATTGAAATGGGTGGTTCTCGGTCGGTAGGGGAAGATACCATAAAGCGCAGCGAGTTTCCATACCCTGACAGCATTTTTCCCAAAAACACTCTCCCACAGGCCGTTACATCATGGATTCGGACAGGCACGACGAACAGGCGGCGTGGTATACTCCCATCATGCGTTTTTCTAAGAACCGCCGGTTTCTCCCGCTCCTCGGAAGCATCCCGCTTTTCTTCCTCTGCTGTGCTTCGTTGCAGGCCCATGGCCCCGACCCAAATGCAGTGGCGGTCACCGGGAATGTCACTGCCACGGCAACGGACCTGCCGAACCCTGATGCGGTCGCCCTCGTTGAAGACGTCGACCGCCTACTCGAGCCTGAAAAGGCCCGCGGCGCCTTCGAACGTCTGTCCCGCCTCGGAACCAGGGCTGTACCGGTGATCCGCGAGATGATGCGGCGACAGAATCTTCGCCTGGTTCGCGCCGGCCTCGATCTCAGCGAACGACTCGGCAACGAGGCACGCGAGGCGAGGTCGGATCTCGCGGCGGTCGTATCCGACCGAAAGCTTGGCGCCCTGCGCGTCCGTGCGGCGCGCATCCTCGGAACCCTCGGAGGAAAGGCGACCGATGCCCTCCCCCAGCTCGCGAAGAGCCTGGGCGACCCTAGCGCGCGGATACGTGAGGCCGTCGCCCGCGCGTATCTCGACATTGCCTCCCAGGGAGATCGCTGGACACCGGCCGTCAGACAGCTTCTCGGTGCTAAGGGCGAGTGGAGGGAACAGGCAGTGAGCATGCTCGTCACGTATGGCCCGTTGATCCATCCGGCGCTTCCCGCCCTGGCGAAACTTGCCGAGAACAAGCCGGCAAACGCCGGCGAAGCTGCGGTGATTCTCGCACCGCAGCTGATCCCCGGATTGAGCGGACTGGCAAAAGCCGCGGGAGTCTTCATGGGCACGCAGGAAAACAGCCGCAATGAAATCAGGGCTGACGACGAGGCCCTCGATGCGGCAACCCGGAAAGCCGACGAAGCGGCTTCCTTCGAGGACATCGCCGCGTCCGACTGACGCATTCTCCTCTTGCCCTTCCGCGCGGATCACGTTACAATTGATCCC
>JAKJFL010000595.1:0-2597 GCA_022704935.1 Candidatus Rifleibacteriota bacterium | reverse complement strand
ATACGGGCAGGGAATCGGGTTTGCGATTCCAGTCAGCTCGGCGCGGCGCATCATCGGCGACCTGATGACGTTCGGAAAAGTCAAGAAGGTCTTCACGGGCCTCACGCTCCAGGAAATCAACGACAGACTGGCCGAACACCTGGAAATTCCGCGGAAAGGGGTGCTCGTCACCGAGGTGGCGCAGGACTCGAACGCAGATGGCATCGGCATTTCCCCAGGTGACGTGATCGTTTCCGTGAACGGGAAGGGAATCGACGGCATCGGGTCATTCAACGACCAGATCAGCCGCTTCCGCGTCGGAGAATCGGTCGAGCTGGGCGTTCACCGCAAAGGGGCGGTGAAGCTCGTCAGTCTCATCCTGAGCGAGATTCCGAACAGCGGCAAGCGTGGGGCGGCGATGGCGGAAAAAAACCGCCTCGGCCTCGGCCTTGCCGATCTGAACGGCGCGACACGGGACGAGTTCAACATCCAGGTGACGTCGGGCGTCGTCGTCACGGCGATTCGCTCAGGCAGTCTCGGTGACGAGATCGGCCTCAAACCCGGCGACGTGATTCAGACGATCAATCGCGTGCCCGTCACATCGGCGGCCGAGCTGGATGAAGTTCTCAAACGCCTTCCTTCCGGAGGGCGCATCATCCTCGGCGTGATTCGGGGGACGGTTGGAAACCTCGTTCTGATTGCGGTTCCATGACGGAAAACAAGAAATTTCTATCAATGGATTGACCGAATCAGCCGACCTTGGTAAGGTAATACTCGTCTGATTTACATTGACGAAAGTGGAATGGTCCCATTATACTCACACTCGCAGCATGAAGTCGTAGGCAGACAATCGGAGGAAGCCCGAATGCAACTGGCGGATGTTTTGCATGACAAGATGGTGTTCCTGGATTTCAAGGCCGGCGGAAAAGACGAGGCTATCGACGCGTTCGTAAAGGCTATCGTCAGTTCCGGCGCGGTCGAAGAGCCGGCAGCGCTCAAGAGCGCTCTGCTCGAGCGAGAGAAACTTGGCACCACCGGGGTCGGTGGGGGAATTGCCATTCCGCATGCCCGTTGCGGCGCGATCAAGGACTTGTCGGTCGCGTTCTTCCGGTCGCCCGAAGGTATCAACTTCGGCGCCATCGACGGGAAGCCGGTCAACCTGATTTTCCTGCTGCTCGCCCCGATCGCTTCGGGCGGCCCCTATCTGAAGCTCCTCGCGAAAATTTCCCGGCTTCTGCGCGGAGACGAATTCCGCCAGGCGCTGATGGATGCCGACGGCCCCGCCGCGGTTCTCGAAATCATCCGGGATAATGAATGATCGCTTGACATCGCCCCGGTCCGGTAACCGCCGGATCGGGGTTTGCTTTATATCCGCCGTTTTCGCCTGCCTGCTTCTGGCGGGCCATCCGGCAGAAGCAGGCCGCGCATCCCAGGATACGAAGAAAAAGCAGGAAAAGCCTGCCTCAAAAGAAAAAGAGAGCGGTTCGGTCGAGGCCGACGAAGGTGGCGAGGAACTCTTTCTCCGCGAGGGTAAGGAAAACCAGAAGTTCCTTCCAGATATCTATCGGTGTCCGGAATGCGGCTACGAACAGGACGAGCCGGGAACGTGCCCCGACCACGACGAATCGGCGCTGGTCCTCGTCAGGTCGAAGGGGAAAAACCCGCTCGAGCCCTCGGATGTTGACGGAAACGAAGATATCGTTGTAGATATACCTCTGACAGGTCTCTCCATCAAGAAGGCCGCACCCGCTTCAGGAACGGTTTCCCCGGCCCCGACGTCCCGAGCCGAGGAAGGACGGAAAGAGGAGGGCGTTCCGCAGGACAGGTAACCATGGTCTTTCAAGGGTCACCGAACGAAAAAACTGCCACCAGAAGGCAATCATCGACCGGCCGACTCTTTTTTTATCAGAACACACCAGGAGGAAGGAATGTCTCTGAATCTCACCCAGAAAATCATCCAGGCCCATCTTGTTTCCGGTGAAATGAAGCCGCAGAGCCCGATCGAGATCCGCATGGACCAGACGCTGACGCAGGATGCGACCGGCACGATGGCGTATCTGCAGTTCGAGGCGCTCGGCGTGCCGCGCGTCAAGACCGAGCTGTCGGTCAGCTACGTCGATCACAACACGATGCAGGAAGACTTCAAGAACCCCGACGATCACGCCTTTTTACAAACGATCGCCGCGAAGCACGGCCTGGTCTTCTCGCGGCCCGGCAACGGCATCTGCCACCAGGTGCATCTCGAGAGATTCGGCAAGCCCGGCAAGACGCTGCTTGGCTCCGACAGCCACACTCCGACCGGCGGCGGCATCGGCATGCTCGCGATCGGCGCCGGCGGCCAGGACGTCGCGATGGCGATGGCGGGTTTTCCCTTCAAGCTGAAGATGCCCGCGGTCGTCAACGTCGTTCTGAAGGGCAAGCTCCAGTCCTGGGTCAGCGCGAAGGATGTCATCCTCGAGATCCTGCGCCGCGAGACCGTCAAGGGCGGCGTCGGCTATGTGTATGAATACACGGGCCCCGGCCTGAAGAACCTCACCGTGCCCGAACGCGCGACGATCACCAACATGGGCGCCGAACTGGGCGCGACTACTTCGGTGTTCCCCAGCGACGACGTCACC
>JAKJFL010000594.1:0-2602 GCA_022704935.1 Candidatus Rifleibacteriota bacterium | reverse complement strand
CGCCACGTCGACCGCCGATGTCTCCGCCGAGCAGGATCCCGGCGTGAAGGTCATCAGACGCGGGTCGAACCCCTTCGGTGTCGGACAGTGAGCTTCGGGAACAGGACGTGAAAAGCTGAGAACGGGAGAATCGATATGTCCGCCGCCGGAAAGAAAATATCATTAACTATAATAGCGTTTGTGATACTATGCGGTCTGCTCGCGCCGTCGATGGCGCGGGCGACCGAGAGCGAGTTCGAGTTCTACTACCAGCGGATCGAGGCTGTCGAGCAGATCAACGATCCGGAGCCCAAGGGCTGGTGGGAGAAGACGAAAGCGTTCGTGAAGGGCGTGGGGAACACCATTGCCGGCACGTTCGAAAAGGTGACGCGGGGCTACTTCCCCGGTGAAGGCGAAAAGCGCTGGTATTCCGAGAAAGACAAGAGCGTCGCCTACAAGCTCGAACGTACGAAAGTGAAGAGTGAGGCGCACCTGCTCGAGTTGATGGGCGCTAAGAACGGCGATGTTTCGAAGCTGACGGACGGGCAGAAGGCGTTACTGGCTGTCTATCGGCATTCCAGGTCGCAGGCAGTGCAGGATCGCATGTCGGTGTCATACCGGTCGAAGATCGCCGTCATGCTGTCGGATACCACGGGATTCGACGATCCGGAGAAGTATCCCCAGGTCGAGAACGACTTCTGGCCTAACTCGACGGGCCGCATGATCCAGATGAGTTCGAACTTCTTCAATTACTGGGGGAGTGAGGAAGACGCCCGGGCGACGTTCGTTCACGAATTTTCGCACTCGTGTGACCGCACAGTGAAGGAGTTCATCAAGCCCTACGGCAAGGATGGCCGCCACTCGTGCAGTGAACTGACCCATGCGCGCTCGGCGTTCGTCGAGGGATGGGCCGAGTTCAATGAGATGCTTGATTTCCCGTTCGAGCGTGATCGCATCCAGAGCGCCATAAAGACGATCAAGATCGAGCAGAGCGATGGCGAATACAAGAGGGTTGATGCAACGGATTCCTCTCTTTCAGGGAAGGACCTGATGAACGTCGAGGGCGTGGTGGCCAATCTGTTCTACCGTATGTCCACCGAGCTTCCCGACGGGCGGGCCAAGGTGTTCGCCTCGTTCAAGAACACGAACATCTACTGGCGGACTACCCAGAAGATGCTCAGGGATTACGTTAAGAAGAACCCGGCGGATGCGAAGGCACTTGCGGCAATTCTGAACGAGGAAACGCACGGCAAGCTCAGCGATGCCGAGATGCTCCTCTACCTTGGAAACAATGCCGATGTCCAGGAATTCCTGAAAATCCGGAACAAGGCATCGAATGTTGCCGCTTCCCCCGGTGAAACCTCGTCCGAATCCTCAGTCTCCGATGCGGGTGTGACCGTCAACCCATCGACGACCGGCTCGAAAAACCCGTTTACGGGGGGAGTCGAATGATTCCGCTCTGATCTCTTCAGAAGGCCAAAAACCGCCCCGGCTTCGTGCCAGGGGCGGTTTTTCGTTCTTGAGTGGGTGTCAGCTGAACTCTTTGAGCAGTTCTTCGAGTTCGGGATCGGAGAACTCTTCGTCCGCGCTGTTTTTCACCATGAAGATGATCTTCTTCATATCCAGTTCGGAAAGGGGTTTTCCCTTGGAGCGGGCCAGCTCGGCCTCGTCGTTGAGAAATTTGCGAAGGAACTTTTCCCGTGTTTTCCTGTCCGTCATCACTTCGAGCAGGCGGTCGGCGAGAACTTCCGGATCGACCATCTTGTAGGTGCCGTCGCGAATCTGGCGGGTGAGCTCCTCGAGGCGCTGCATCCGGGCGAGCTTCGCCTGGTCCAGCAGCCCCGGCGCGGGTGTTTCGGCAAGGCCGGAAGGCCGGGAAAGGGTGAAGCTGTCCGGCTCGTTTTTGGACTTGAGGGTTTTGTCGAAGGACTCGCCCTTCGTCTTGTCGGCGGCATCCTTCGGCTTGGAATGCGTAATGATGATGGTTTTCCCACCGGGACCCTTGATCGAGTCGACCATAACCTGAAACTCCCTTGTACATCCATGTCATGTGGGCATTTTTTGCCCTATCTACAAAAACTATCGGCAGATCCAGTCAAAAAGTTTACAGGTGAAAAATTCCCGGAAAAATTCCGGACCGATGCACGTGAAAGAGCCCCTTGCCGATCCCGATCATTCCTGGATCCGGTCGGGACATTCTCAGGCTGTCGGCGTCGGATGCCGATAGAGGGAAAGAAAGAGAATATACGCGGTTCATGGAGGCAAACGATGTCCAGGCGACTCTGGTCCATACTGCTCATCATGGGCGGGTTCAGCATTCTGTCGGCCCAGTCGGATTTCCTTCTGCAATCCGTTTCTGCTGCCGGCGGACGCGGTGCCAGGGAAGCGTATCTCGAGCAGTTCCAGGCCGGTGAATCGGCCATGGCGGCGCGGCGGTACGATGCCGCCATCCGGAGTTACCAGGCGGCGCTCGCCATTCAGGGCGACCAGGTGCGGCCGAGATTCCGGCTTGCCCAGGCCCTCGTGGAGTCGGGGCGTGCGGCGGAAAGCCTGCCTCATTTCGAACGTCTGCTGGCGCAAGCGCCCCAGAACATCCCGGCGCGCGTTCTGCTCTCGAGAGCGT
>JAKJFL010000593.1:0-2607 GCA_022704935.1 Candidatus Rifleibacteriota bacterium | reverse complement strand
CGCGATGTGCCCGACGTACACTCCGAATGCGCAATGGATGTTGAATTGGCGGGAATGTTACAATGCATTCAGCGCTTTTGAAGAATGAAACAACTTTTTTGCTGAGGCGATTACGATGGGCAGAAAGCTGAGTGAGATTCAGAACCAGGTCAACAGGCCGCTCGAGGATCTGGAGGAGAAAGCCTCGGGTGATGCGGCGGATTTTCTGACGAGTTGCGCACTGCTGCTCGGCTACGTCAGGGCCAAGAGGATCGTTGACGCGCGCGACCTGCATGAGGAGCTCGTCGCGTCCGAGACGGCATCGCTGCAGATGACGACGGGAACGAGGAGCCTGGCGGAAGCGCTGGAGGCATTCGCGGCTTCAGGCGGGGAAGGCGGAAAACCGCTGGCGATCGAGCGCCTCGAGCAACTCGAGATCCTGGGGGAAGCCATTTCCAACCTGGAGAAGATTCTGGCCTGCCGACGGAGTCTCGAGGCGAAGCCCGACGATCCGTCGCTCCAGTTCGATCTCGGGGTGGCGTTCTGCTGCACCGAAGACAAGGCCAATCGCGAGGATCGCTGGATCTACACCGAACTGGGCTGGTTCGATGAAGCGAACTATATTTTCACCAGCCTGCACGAGAAATACCCGGACCACGACGGCGTCAATCGCGGTCTCGAAGTCGCGAGAAATGAGCAGAGCCTGATCAGGCGGCGTTCCCGCTGAGGTCCGGTCTTCTCTAGTCGAGCCTGATCGGATCGCTCCGGATGATACGGGCGCCGGCTTCGACGACCACGCGGATCTCGTCTCCGGCATCGGCGGTGATCGCCGGTGCGATCAGCTCGCCGGCGATGAACTGGCACGAAATCTTCCGGGAGCCGTTAACGACGATCGATCCGGCGCCGGTATACCTGATCTCGCCGACCTTCTGCCATTCGGGATCGTTTTCGATGGAGTGCTTCAGCGTGCCCGACACCAGATAGGTATTTCCATCGCTATGTTTCGCTTCGACGGCGATATCGAGCGTCGGAAAAAATCTGTCGATCAGCTCCGATGCCGAGTAGACCGCGATGGGGAGGAGCACCTTCGCCTGAGGTTCGGCCATCTCGGCCGTCACATTGCATTTCGGGTGCTCGAGGTTGACCTTCTTCGACTTGAACAGCACGACCGAGAACCAGGAGCCGGTCGCCTTCGCGAGGGGCACCCAGCCGACGTCCTCGAACCAGCCGTAATAGACGCCGCCGGATTCTTTCAGGTCCGAGAGCATGGGGTTCGGATACGGACGTTTGCTGTTGCGTGGGAACACCCATTTTTTGTAATCGGCAACCGTATCGTTGCTGAAAAAGTGAGCATTGGTGAACACGGCCGCACGCTTCATCAGCTCTTCGGGTGAAAGGCCTGGCACGACGGGGAAATCCCTCGTCGGTCGAAAACCGGGGTCTTTCCAGCCATCCCCGATCACCCGGCGGACCATCTCGCCGTCGACGGTCTTTTCGACCGGCTCGAACAGCGAATGCGAATCGGCGCGCGTATGCGCGGGCTGGGTCATGTCTCCGACCATGTGCATCGCCTCGCCGACACACCGGAATGCCTTCGCGAACAGTTGCGTCCGGGTCAGGCCGGCGAACCGCGCGCGATCGTTTTCCATGGCCGTCTTGTAGGCGCGCAGACCGTTGATAAAGGAATGATCGTTGTCCTCGTGAGTAAGAGCCCAGGTGATGCCGTCGATACGCGGCTTGATCAGCTTCGGCTGGAGTCTGAGCTTCCGGAGCTGGCCATTCCAGTCCTCGTTGAGATTCCAGTCGTCGGCGTGATACTCGAAGGCTTCGAAAAACGCTTCCTCGCTCGTCGCGTCTTCCCGGTTCGGCTTTTTCAGGCGCTTCGTCAGCCATGTCAGATAACGGGGCTCATACACCGGGTCGTAAAAATGCCGGAATCCCATGACGATTTCCGGAATATCCGCATCGTGACCGCCGCGCTGGAGCCATCCGAGGAAATCCGTGCGCAGGGTGATGGTATCGGCGGATTTTTCGCTCATGCCGCCTTTTTTGAAGGTGATGCCGTCAAACACGGTCCGATACTCGACCGGCGCGTTCCGATACTTGTCGCCGAACGAGTCAGACTGGCTCTTGACGATGAAGAGCCGTCCGGCCAGTTCGTTGATGGTCGGGTGCGCCTCGTTACATCCCCATCCGAAGACTGTCGGGCAGGAAAACAGCGCAAGGGCGAGCACTGCGATCGGCAGAAATCCGGTCAGCCCCGTGGCCTTCCTGCGCCGTTTCTGGCAAGTCATTCCCAAGGAAAAAGAATACATTCTCTGATTATACTCATGGAACCGGGGGAATGGGCCGGAACTTGGCGGTCAGGCGTCCGTTGCCTGGGTTTCTTCGTTGTAAGCAGCGGACTCGAGATCCGAAAGCTGGAGATTCTCGATCGTGAGGACCGCGAGGCCGACAGCCAGGATGTAGAGATATGCCAGGAGGTGCGTTGCAAGGCCGAATGCAACGGCAACCTCTCGCGGAAGCCCCAGCATGTCCGTCAGAACGATGATACAGCAGTATTCATAGATGCCGATCATCGCCGGACTCGACGGGATCATCGCGCCGAGTGACAGAACGGCAATCAGC
>JAKJFL010000041.1:0-12210 GCA_022704935.1 Candidatus Rifleibacteriota bacterium | reverse complement strand
ATGTTTATCCTCGAGGGCTTTCGACTGTCCGGGTACGAATAGGAGCACCCAGATGGTCTGAAACACGATCTTGACGTCGAGAATAATTCCATACTTGTCGAGATAATAATAATCGTATCCGACTTTATCGGTCAGGCGCAGATAGTAGCGGGAGTTGACCGCCGCCAGGCCCGTTACGCCGGGCCGCACCGACAGCCGCCGGCCCTGGAACTCCAGGTGCTGGTTGACGAAGAAAGGCCGTTCGGGGCGCGGCCCCACGACCGACATGTCGCCGGTGAGCACCAGGAAAAACTGGGGCAGTTCGTCGAGTCCAACGCGCCGGATGAAGCGGCCGAGCCGTGTCACGCGAGGATCGTTTTCGGTCGAGATCTGGGGCCCCGTTCCCGCTTCGGCGCCGGTCCGCATCGACCGGAACTTGATGACATCGTATTCCCTGCCGTATCGCCCCACCCGCTTCTGTCTGTAGAATACGGGACCAGGGGAGTCGATCCGCATCAGGACAGCCGTCAGCAGCATGAGCGGCGAAGAGACGACGATGGCGAAGATGCTGAAACAGATATCGAATGTCCGCTTCACCAGACGCTGAACACCGGTGAGCGGAAGGGCCGACACGGTTATCAGCGGCAGATCCTCCAGGCTCAACAGACCACTCATGCCAGCTGCCGTCGTCGGGTCGCAGGCGATCCGGACGAGGAACTGGTGAGGTTCGACCTTTCGATGATAAAAGATCTCGGCCCAGAAGGCGTCGAGCCGGATATGCGGGTCCGTCACGAGAACCTCGTGTGCGTGCCGGAAAATGACTTCGGACGCCAGTTCCCGCACCTCGGCGGGCTTGAAGATCGCCAGGAGGCGGTAGCGCACCCCGCCGCGGCGATGGAAGTGCCGGATGATCCGTTTTCCCTCGTTTTCGTCTCCGATGATGACGACCCGCTTCAGGAGAGGATATGGTTTGAACCACCGCAGAACTAAGATACGCGCGAAGAAGAGGACGAGAATCCCGATGATCGTCGATAGGAGGATGATCGGTCGCGGGAACGTATACGCGAGTGTCGCCATGGGGCGGTACAGGGAGATCAGGAGATTGAACGCCACGAACGTCGAGAGCAGGGTCGCGCCGACGTGTGAAAAGATGTCTGAAGCCGCCGTCAGCGCCCTGATGCGGAAGACGTCGAACATGAGACCGAAACCGGCGAACAGCGCGAACAGATACCATCGCACATCGAAATATGCATTGATATAGAGCATTCGTCCCGCGATCTCATGCAGCCAGTATTTGAAGACCCCGCGGAATATCGCGTTCAGGAGGAATGCGTCGAGCAGAAGCAGCCCGATGCCGAACAGCCACTCCCCGCCGTGAGACAGCCGGAAAACGAACCGCTGCAGCGAACGCCTGTCCTGGCTCATGCCGCCGCCCCGCCGAGCAGACCGCAGATGCGCGCCAGATGGCTTTTCTCGGCCCTGATCAGATCGGCGACGGCCGCTCGCGCAGGCATGGAGGGAGGAAACAGGTCGTAGATCTCGTGCAACAGAAGGATGGCATCCTTCTCGTATTCGATGGCCTGCAGCAGGGCCTGATCTTCGCTGAGGGGCGGCTGCCGGTGCTCTCCCGCCGTGATGTGAAGCGCGCCCCCGCGGTGCAGAGCATCGAGATATGCCATCATCTCGGGTGACGCATAGCCGTCAGGGATCTCGAAGGGCATGGCGAGCGCCTCGTCGACGATCCGGCGAAACTCGCCCTCGTGCCTGTCTTCTTCGTGCGCCAGCCGCTCGAACAATGCTCTGATACGTGGCGTCAGCGCATCCCGGCTCATCCGCTGGTAAAATTCACGCCCTCGTTTCTCGATCCGGTCCGCCAGCTCGAACAGATCTCCGGGGCGGAAGACAGTCACCATATCAGGCGCTCCATCGGCTCTTCAGCGCTTCAGCGCCAGCTCGATCTCGTTCGCCATGTCGGACAGGGCCAGAACCCGCGTCACGGCGCCCTGTTCGAGCGCCGCTCTCGGCATTCCGTAGACGACCGACGTCGCGCGATCCTGGCCGATCGTCAGTCCGCCGACCAGTTTCAGGTTCTTGAGCCCACGAACGCCGTCTTCACCCATTCCCGTGAGAATGATGCCGAGCGCCTTCCTGCCGAAATTCTCGGCGGCCGAAAAGAAGGTCACATCGATGCACGGCGCATACCGTTCCTTCTCCGACTCGTTCGGGGTGATGACGAACTGGTATCGACCATCCGGGTGGCGCCGGAAACGCGTCTGCGCATCGCCCGGGCAGATATAGGCAACCGATCGTTGCAGTATTTCGCCATTGACCGCTTCCTTGACACGGATGTTGCACAGCATGTTCAGCCGCTGGGCGAATGCGCCCGTGAAGCTCCCGGGCATGTGCTGGGCAATGACCACGGGCGCGGGCAGATTCGATGAGATTCCCGTCAGAACCTGCTGAAGCGCCGGCGGCCCGCCGGTCGACGAGCCGATCACGACGACCCAGTCGATACGCGTATCGCTTTCGGTCGTGGTCGCCGGGCGTTTCGGCTGCACCTCGACGGCGGTGAAGCGTGGCTGGCGTGGAAGGCTGTCCGCCGCCGCCCTGATTTTCGCCAGGAGATTCTGCTTCAGTACAAGAATATTTGACGTTATACCTGAACCGGGCTTTCCCACGTAATCGAATGCCCCGAGATCGAGCGCGTCGAACGTGACCTTCGCACCCTCTTGCGTCATCGAACTGACCATCAGCACCGGCACGGGACAGACACGCATGATTTCCCGGAGGGCATGAAGACCATCCATGATCGGCATTTCGATATCCATCGTCACGACGTTCGGCCGCAGACGCTGAACTTTCTCGATCGCCTCCTGGCCATTCGACGCTGACCCGATGATCTCCATCTGGGGATCTTCCTTGATCATGCGTTCGATGGCGGTACGCATGAATGCGGAATCGTCGACAATCAGCACCTTGATTTTCCTGTCAGCGCTCATGCCGTCGCTCCTGCTCTCCTGCGAAGATTTTTCTGTAACCGTAAGCCCCGTCACAATGTACCAATTCAAACACCCCGGGCATCGGCGGCAGACTCTCGGTCTCACCGAGAAACAACATGCCGCCGGCGTTCAAAAGCCCGTGAAACGTTCGCACCAGCACCTGCCGGAACTCTTCGTCGAAGTAGATCAGCACATTCCGGCACATGATGATATCCGAGCCGGCATGGCATTTCAACCCGCCAAGATCTTTCAGATTCCGCACCTGGAAGCTCACCAGTCTCCTGATGCCCTCTCCGACGCGAAACACGGCGTTTTCATCGAGGCCGGCCGGAAGTGAAAATTCGAACTCGTCCCGTATCTCGAACGTCTGCCGTCGGAACGACCGTGGACCGTATTCGCCTGCACACGCTTGGTCGAGAAGTCGCCTGTTGATGTCCGTCGCCGTGATCTCGATCTGCGTCATCCCGGCTTTTCGCCGGATCCAGTCCGCGATATAGGCGAGCGAGTAGGCCTCTTCCCCGGTCGCGCACGCCGCACTCCAGATGCGAACGGTGTCGACACCCTGTCGCTGCTTCTCAGCCACCAGCGCCGGAAGAAACGTATTGGCGAGATACCTGAACTGGCCGGGATTCCGGAAAAAAAAGCTTTCTCCGATCGTGATGCGGGACATCAGGTCATCTCTGAGATGGCTTCCGATCGGGCTGGTCAAAAGGTCCAGATACTCGTCCATCGTTGCCAGGCCGAGTTCCCGGGCGTGCCGGCAGATTTTCTCATCCAGGCCTCGTGGGGAAATCCTGGAGAGGAGAATTCCGGCATAATCCCTGATAAAATCGGAAAGGACGGCCCTGTGCTGCGGTGTGATGCGGATCATGCCTTGTGATACGGCTCGCCCGCGAGAATGCTCAACCCGCGGTACAGCTGTTCGGCCAGGACAAGCAGGGCCAGCTGGTGATTCAGCGTAAACGAAGAAAGAGCGAGTTTCTCGTGGGCCGCCGCCTTGATATCGGCGGCCAGGCCTGCCGACGGCCCGAGGCAGATCACCAGCTTGTTCAGACCGGACCTCAGGATCCCGGAAATCCATCCGGCGAACTTCATCGAATCGAGAACCTTACCGCGCTCGTCCAGCGCCACGACCCGTTCCGCGTTCTCGATGCGGCGCCGTATTTCGGCCTCGTCACGGCAATGGACGACGCTGACCGCAAGCCTGCCCCGGCATCTTCCGAGGTATTCATCGACGAGCTCGCGATACGGCTTGTCCGTGTATTTGCCGACCATCAGGATCTCTACGCGCACGTCATCCCTCGAGAACCAGCGTGTCGGAAAACTCGAATCGCTTCTGGGAAGGCGGTGTCACCGGGGCGGGGCTTCGCGCCGTCTTCCGCCGAGTGGGTGTCGCCGCGCATGCGCACGTCTCCGTCGCCGCGTCCTGGGTTGCGATCGTCAGGCCGGCCCCGGACATCATCGGGAGGGAAAGAAAGGGCTCCACATTTTCGCGCACCAGCCGCGGCGTGTTCGCCTCCTGGCTGACGTGAACAAGCACGAGGTGCCGCAGCGGCTTCTGAAGGCGCGTCAGCACACCTCTCACCCCCGCATTCGGCAGATGACCGGTCCGCCCCCTGATGCGCCGCTTCAGCCAGTCGGGATAGGAGCAGGTTGCAAGCATATCTTCGTCGTAGTTGCTCTCGAGGCAGAGCACGTCGGAGCAGGTCAGATGCCCCATCGCAACGGGCGTCAGGTGGCCGAGATCGGTCGCCGCGGCCAGGGAGAGCCCTCCGGCCTCGAACCTGAACCCAACGGGTTCGACGGCATCGTGAGGAACCGGGAACGTCCATACGCGCAGGCCAGCAAACTCGAACTCCCTGTCCGTCGGAAGCCGGACGGCATGCTTCACCTCGAGCCCCTTGCGCTCGATCGCCGCCAGGGTCCCGCGTGTTGCAAAAATGGGCAGTTCTTCACGTTTTCCGAGAAGAACGCGAAGCCCTTTCACGTGGTCCTCGTGGTCGTGGGTGATGAACAGGCCGTTCAGGTCGTCGAGGGTTATGCCGAGTGCCTCGAGCCCCTGGACGATCCGTCTGCAGCTCAGCCCGGCATCCAGCAGAAATCGACGCTGCCCGAACCCGATCACGGCGGCGTTTCCCTGACTGCCGGAGCCCAGGAATGTGACGGTGATCATCCGGCAATCCCGGACGTCTGCCGACAGGTCCGGATTCTCGAGAGGAAGGTATTCATGGATGGAACAAGTATGCACCGAACGGCTCATTTTTTCCAGTGGGTTTTCCGGACGTCCACAAGGCACACGCTCTGCAAAAAGCGGGGCAGGACTTCCCCGAATCGCTCCTGCGCTTCGGCGGGAAATCGTGCACAATGCACGTTTTCTTCAGGAATCGCCGTGTTTTTCCTCACCACGAAGGCGTTTGAAACTCTTTGAAAGCGCCGCGACGACATCGCTGACGCTCATGGCATCAGCCCCGAACTCGCCCCGGGCGACGTCGGCGGCGTCCGAATGCAGATACACGCCGACGATCGCGGCATGAAGCGCTGAAAGCCCCTGGGCCATCAATCCGCCGATCAGCCCTGACAGCACGTCTCCGGCCCCTCCGCGGGCAAGTCCGGAGTTCGGCCTGCTGCAGATGAAGACCCGGCCATCCGGGGCCGCAACGACGGTCGTCGCCGATTTGAGGACGAGGACGCACGACATCAGCCCTGCGAACTCGCGCGCGACACCGATCATGTCATCCTGGATGGCGGCGACCGTCCGTCCCGTCATACGCGCCATTTCACCGACGTGGGGCGTCAGCACCATGTCAGGCCCATGCTGTTTCAGCCGCGCGAGGTCGGCGGGCTCGGGCAACGCGTCCGCGTCGAGGACGATGCCGCCCGCCCACGCATCGATCAGGGCCTTCATCGAAGCCTTCGCCGACTCGGAGCGTCCCCAGCCCGGGCCGGCAACCACAGCCGCATATCTCCCGACAAATCCGCGGACCTCTTCCGCCTCGAGGTCGAAGCCGCCGTCCCTGTCTCCGAAGGGCCGCACAATGAGTTCGGGCGGAACGGGGCATGTCACCTGGCGCGCGATACCGGCGGGCAACCCGAGGGTGACCAGGCCGACTCCGGATCTCAAACCGCTCTGGGCCGCGAGAACGCCTGCTCCCTGGTAGGCGTCGGAGCCGCCGAGAACCAGAAGATGCCCGAACGCGTTCTTGTGGGCGGATTCCCGTCTGGCAGGCAGGAGAGCGGATGCGAGATCGTGGGTGATGAGAAGATGAGATGCGGAAACTGTTTCGAACGAGATCTGCGGCAATCCGATGTCGGCCACCCAGACCTCTCCGACGATGTCCCGGCCCGGATACATGAACATGCCGAGCTTCGGTGACCCGAGCGTGATCGTGCTGCCGGCGCGGATCACAGGGTCGGATACACGGCCGGTGGTCGCGTCGAGCCCTGACGGAACGTCGATCGCAACGCACCAGACATGGCTCTGATTGATGGTTCGCACGACTTCGCGCAGGTAGCCGTTGATGTTTCCGGTGAACCCGGTTCCGAAGATGGCGTCGATGACCACATCCGAGAAGTTGAGCGTGACACGCAGCCTGTCGAGATCCTCGGTGTCGGTCATGACCACAGGCTGGCCGCCGGAAGCCATGAAGATGGTGAGATTCTTCGTGGCATCCGGAGACAGTTCGTCCATTCGCGAGGTCAGGAACACTTCGACGGACACGCCGGCATTCAGCAGATGTCGCGCCACGACGAGACCGTCGCCGCCGTTGTTCCCACGACCACAGACGATAGTGAATCGTTTTCCTCTGAGTCCCGAAAGGTTCTTTTCGAGGGTGAACAGGATCTTCAGCCCTGCGTTTTCCATGAGAACAAGGCTGGGAATGCCAATTTTCTCGATCGCATGGCGGTCGATCTCACGCATCTCATTCGCTGTCACAAGCCTCATCACGAACCCTCCCGATTCTCAGGTGCCTGAAGTATACCATGCCCCCACGCCCACAGAACCGCCCATCGACGCCCGATCGATCGTCTCCACACCTAGTTTGAATATTTCATGGCAGAGACGCGGAGACGCAGAGAATTTCTGAAAAAACCTTTTCCGAGAAATCTCTGTGCCTCTGGGGCTATGGGGTGAAAGTATTTTCCGACGTTTCGGAGGGAAAGGCGAAAACGTCAGAAGATGGCGCCGAGGCCGAAAATGATGGGTTTCCAGTCGTAGAAATCGGTGTAGGAACTCTTGGTCTGGGCACCCAGGTCGGCCCAGAAGCCGCGGTGCGACTTGTACCGCCAGCCGATCGAAAAAACGTCGCCGTTGTAGTCGGCGAGAAAACGACCGCGATACCCACGTTCCCCCGGCTTCGTCGGCGGATACTCAGCTCCGGCGAGAAGACACAGGGCTTTCGGTTCGCGACGGCCGCGGTCATACGAGCCGTAATTGGCAATGCCCGAGCCGGGGTTGCCCCCGAAGTTCCAGCCGACACCGAAGCCGCCGAAGGTCAGAAACATCGTGTGGTAATTGTTCGAATTCGTGTCGAGCACCATGCCCACGGCCGTCTCGGCAAATTCGCCGGTTCCGAAGGCCGGAAGCCGGAATTTCAGGTTGATCGTCGCATCCGGATCGATGTCATCGACGCCCCGGCGCGAATCCATCGCCTTCTGAACGCCGAGTTCGAAGTCGCGCAACGGGGAAAAGCCGAACGCCAGGTTCGTCAGCGAACGCTCCGTCTTCGTGCCGGGAACCTGGTACAGACGCGTGTGCGCGGCGAGTTCGACTCCGCCCTGTCTGATCGTCGTCCCTGACGGCGCCTGGATGTATCCCGAGGGGCCCTGGAGCGTCAGATCGGCCGAAGCGGTCGAGACAACGCCCAGAAGCGCAAGCAGAAGGGAAGCAATCGAACGGTTGCGCATCACAGAGACTGATCGCCTCCATCGGCGGGGTTTTCCGCGAGAAACCGCTTGTGGCATTCCCAGAAGTTCTGGCAGTAGGTGCAGCAGTTCCGGCGGTCCATGCACCGCTCGCCCCGATACCAGTTGATCTTGCAGGTCGGGAAATACTTGCACCGCCAGCAGCAGTGCCAGTTGATTTTGAGGAAGTTGCGCCGTTTGATCTCCTCGATGATCAGCGCCATCGAGATGACATTGCGTTCGAGGCCGGGATTCTGCATCAACTGGTTGAATTCGGCTATTTCCTCATCGCTTCCGTACAGGTTCACGATGAAGATCTCTTCGGCAAAAACGGGCAGATATTCGTCACTCATACGTTTTCACGATGCATTCGCCATTCAGTCAGAGATACCCCAAACACTTCTATCGACCGCAAGGCACGTATTCTTGAGGAGAAAAAGCCGATTCAGCGCGGCAAACCGACCGTACGGACGCCGTCCATCGTCACGACGAGGGCCGCCGCACGCGAAACGACGGGCTGCATACTGAGAATGCCGGCCGGGAACGGGCCACCCACGACAACAGGGGTTCCTCCCGATGATGGGAGCTGATAGATCATGTTTTCACCACTTATCCAGAGGGTCTGATCCCAGGATAGCGTTCGCACCCGCCCGGCGATGGAAGCGATTTTCGAGGCGGCGCGGTCGGCATAGGCAAAGATGGAACCGTTCGACAGCCCGATATACAAGCGTCCTTCGCCTGTCACGGATGCGGTCGCCCTGAGATCCGGCCGTGTTTCTCCAGGGTAAAACGTGACGGCCCATCGCCCGGATTGATCCTGTTCGAGGACGCCGCGATCCGTCACGACGAGAGGCCGGTCTCCAAGCGTCTGAACGAACCGTGCCTCCCTGAAAAAGTCTTCGGGAATGCGGCCAGCCGGCTCCGTCTTTCCGCTGGCATCGACGCGCACGAGCCATCCGCCCTTCTTCAGCAACAGCAGACCGCTCCCGCTTCCGGCCGCGGAAACGAGTTCGGCGGCCTGGTCCGGGGTGAGGAGGGGAGTGGGCCGGCCGCCTTCGAGCGAGATGATTCCGAGAACCCAGGAATAGAGATAGGATTTCCCGTTCAGCCGCCAGAGAGCCACGATCTGATCGTCTCCCAGCGTGCCGTTTGCCCGATTGAAGCTTTCCCACCGGCCATTTTCGAAGAACCACAGGCCGTCGTTCGTCGTGCCGACCCACACCCGCACTCCATCCCACAGGAGGCAGGAAGCGGAAGGGCCGCGCAGCGAGGCGGGAAGCGGGATCGTTCCGAAAACCGGGTCTGAAGCGGCCTGAACTGCCACCGGAGGCTGCGAAACGGTTTGTGGTTGCGACGGCGTGGGAGCACTCGGTTGCGGGGTCGGCTGCAGGACGACAGGCACCACTGTGGAAGCCGTCGGGATATCCGGAGCATACGTTCCCACCGATGGAATCACCGGCTGAACGGGAGCGGCCACGATGGGTGTCGCGTTCGCCGGCGGCTCTGCGGAAGCGGCTACGGACGGCAATCCTTGAAATGCGTGAAGCAGGATGCGCTTCGGACCGACCGTCGCGATGAACTCGCCGTTGATCGCGAGCGCGCGCTGGCCGACATCGCCGCTCAGTTTTTCGAATCTGCCGTCTCGGTATCTGAACAGACCCTCATCGGAGCAGACCAGCAGGGCATCTCCGACCATCGCCATGTCTCGGATGACCTTCGGCTCGCCTGGCGAGAGTGTCGTCCAGACCCAGTCCCTGCCGTTCTTGAAGCCGGCCGCGAGGCCGTTGTCGGTCCCCACGTAGATCGCCGAGCGATCGACGGCGAGAGCGGTGACGGCTCGTCCGTCCAGGAGCTGAAGCCGGACAGGTTCGAAGTTCGTGCCATCGCCTTTGAGGAGTCCGCGCTCATGAGCGACCCAGAGTTCCCCGTCGAGCCATCCGAATCCGACCGGGGTCAGGCCCTGGGTTCCGAGAAGCACGACGGCGAGGCCGTTACGGCCTTTCAGCAGGCCGTGGCCGACTGTTCCGACGAGATGGCCCCCGTCGCTTGTCGGAGCAACCCGATTCAGCAGGTCGACGGGAATAGTGGTTCTTTCGTAAAGCGGTGTCATGCCACCGGTCGTATCGAGAGCGAACGCGCCGCCGTATCCGGCGACGATCAGACGCCCGCCGTCGACCAGAAGATGCCGCGCGTAATAGCCGGTCGGCAGGCCGCTCACGGCCGTTGCGAGGCCGGTTGCGGGGTCGATCTGCGCAACACCGCCGTCGCCGCCGACGAACAGGCTGCCGTTCCACCAGGCCGCGGTCGTCACATTTGCAAAACCGGCAAGCCGATGCTCGACGGTCCGGCTGATGCTTCCGCCCGAGCCAACCAGAACACCGGCCTGCGACGTCTGAAGAACGAGGTCCGTGCGCGGCTGAAGCAGCAGGATACCCGCGATGAAGACGATGACGATCGCCCCGAACAGGATTTCCGGGGTGAGAGCCCAGCTGCGGCGGCGCAGGATCTCGTCTCTCGCCTTCAGCTCGGCAATCTCGCCAGAGATCGCCATCAGCCGCTCGCGCCCTGGGCTCTGCGCGTCGGGAGTTTCTTTCTGCAACCCGGCTTCGGTGAAAAGAGCGGCCCGCCGGCGCTCCAGGGACTTGATCCTGACGGTGAGTCCGCCGATCTCCCACCATCGGTGGAGTTCGGCAACGGCCCACACCAGGCCGTCGGCAAGATGGCCGAACAGGCGGCCCGGGAAGGAGGCGCGGGAAATCGAACCGATCTCGAACAGCGGTTCCCCGCAATGCCGGCAGTATTCCGCAATCGGAAAATTCGCCTGCTGACAACGGGAGCAAACCTTCGGGCTCTGTTCCATCACGCCTCCTGCAGCCTTTTAGAGATACTCCGGAATGACCTGGGTCGAGGTCGAGCGCCTGTCTTCGATCTTCAGAATCGGCTTGCTCTGCCTGATCTCACGATACTTCGTGATCGTTCCGAACGGCACCAGTTCGACCTCCGTCCGCTGTCCGAACACGTCGGAAAGAGCTCGGGCCATGGTCTCGCGGGAATCGTGCGCGCCGTATTCCTCGGCCGTCACCCGGATGCGGTCGTCTTCGATGACGACGCGATAATCACCGAACAGGCCGTGCGAGAAGATCGCCTCCTCGAAGTGGCGCACGCCCATGCGCCGGCCGTTCAGAACGACGGTAAGTTCCCATCTGCCATGCGGTTCGATGCTGGCGGTGAAACCATAGGGGCAGGCACTGTCCGCGATGGTCACGAAGTCGTCGAGCAGGTATCGCACGAGCGGAGAACTCTTCTTGAGGAGATTCGTATAGGCGAAACGCCCCTCTCCGCGGGTGCCGACGCGATTCAGGCGTTCGTCGAACACCTCCGGATGGTAGATGGGCAGAACATGCTTCTCGCCGCACGGACACGGCAGAGAAAAAAAGCCTTCGACACACGCATAGACATCGATATGTTTGAATCCGAATTCCTTCGAAATGGCCCTGCTGCGGGAAGCGGCGCACAGTTCCGCCGTCGAGAGCGTCAGTTTCAGGTGCTCGAGCAGCCCGGGATACTGATCGGGCGTGTCTTCCTTCACGATGCGCAGCCAGGAGAGGATGTCGATCGGGGTTCCGGTGAGCACCGCCGGCCGCAGGCGTCGGAGGGCTCTCGCCATGCGCTCGGGAGTGGCGATCGTCGAACGCGTCCCGACGTTGGCGACGACGCCGCCGAGGCTTCCGAGCAGATCGCCGAAGGTCATCCCGGCGACCGTGAATCCGAATGTGAGGCCGTTCACGACGGCCCGGTTCTCGGCCATGATGCCGTCCAGGAGGCCGATATATGGCGTAATCCGCGCGAGCGCCCGGCCGCCGTGAAATTCCCGCGTCGTGAAGAAGGAGGGGGTCGGATACCCCGTCGAGCCCGTGGTTTCGCCGTACAGGGCCACCTGATCGCGCATCGCGTCGGCCAGAACATCGTATGGGTCGGCGCTCCCGAGTTCCTTCTTCAGCGTGAGCGGAAGGCTCTCGAACTCGGCGGGAGGCCGTCCGTAGAGGCGCCGGTAGAACGCCGTCTGTTCGAAGGCATACCGGGCCATGCCGAGCGGGGTTTTTGCCGCAAGCTGCATCGCGACGAGAAAGAGGTCGCGGCGCAGGCGATTCCATACTCCACCATATACTTCTGTCATGGTCCCGCTCATTCCGACCTTTTCCTCCTTCTTCGATCCGGCAGACCCGAACCGGAACCGCCGGGCCCCGGTCCGACAGACCGGTATGCATTTCCCGCAGCTCATGCACGAGGTCCGGTCGGCGAAGCCGTCGAACTCCCGCGAAACACCCAT
>JAKJFL010000592.1:0-2615 GCA_022704935.1 Candidatus Rifleibacteriota bacterium | reverse complement strand
CGGACGTCTTCCCCAAACGGACCCGCCGGCCGGGGCCGGTGATCCTGAGCGTGCGCAACCTGGGCCGCAAAGGTGCCTTTCACGACGTCAGTTTCGATCTTCACAGGGGTGAGATCGTCAGCCTGGCGGGTCTGATGGGCGCGGGGCGAACCGAGATCATCCGCTGCCTCTTCGGGCTCGACCGATACGATCAAGGTCAGATCTTCGTCAATGGCAAGGAGGTTCCCATCCGGAGCCCTGCCGACGCTCTGCGACTGGGCCTGGGCCTGGTCAGCGAAGACCGACAGACTACGGGTCTGGTGCCCTGCCTTTCGCTGCGAGCCAACATCACACTTTCGAATCTGGACCTTTGTTCATGGGGCCCCATCGTCTCATGGGGGCGGGAAGAGAAACTGGTGGAACGAATGGTCGGTGACCTGCGAATCAAATCGCCTGACACCCACGAGATGGTTGCCAACCTCAGCGGAGGCAACCAGCAGAAGGCCGTGCTGGCCAGGGCCCTGCTCGGCGAGCCCAATGTGCTGCTCCTCGATGAACCGACCCGGGGCATCGACGTCGGCGCCAAAGCCGAGATCTACAAACTGATGGGCCGCCTCGCCCATGAGGGCAAGGCCATACTGATGGCATCTTCGGAGCTGCCCGAGGTGGTGGGAATGAGCGACCGGGTCGTCGTTCTCAGCAGCGGTGCCGTGACCAGACAACTGGATCGAGACCAGGCGTCCGCCGCGAACATTCTGCGCAATGCGATGGCCAATTAGCGGCGGGCTCGCCGGACAGCTTGGAAAGGATTTGAACGATGCCCGAGCATAACATCGTGCCCCGCGATGGGAATGCGATGCAGAAATATGGCCTGGTGATCGCGTTTGCGGCGATCTGCGCGGTGCTCTCGATTCGTTCACCGGCATTTCTGACTCCGCAGAATGCCATCAACGTCCTGCGTCAGATCTCCATCAACGCCATCCTGGCGGTCGGAGTCACCTATGTGATTCTCACTGGCGGCATCGACCTGTCACTCGGCTCGGTGGTGGCTGTGACGGGCGTCCTGGCGGCGACGTTTGCCCATCCTGAGACCTATCCGCTGGCCGTTCCGATCGCAGTGGGCATCCTGGGTGGAGTCCTCATTGGCGTACTGAACGGTCTGGTCATCACGCGGTTTCGGGTTGCGCCGTTCATCGCAACGCTGGGAATGATGACCATCACGCGGGGCGGCGCGTTGATCCTCAGCGGGGGCCGGCCCGTCTCGAATCTGGCGGCGTCATTCAATTTCATCGGCAACGGAAGCGTGCTGCGCATTCCCATCCCGATCCTGATCCTCGCGGGCGTTTTTCTGGTCTCGCGCTTTATTCTGCGAAGAACCACCTTTGGCCGATACGTCTACGCGGTGGGCGGCAATGAAGAGGCGGCCCGCGCCTCCGGCATCAATACGCATGGGATCAAGGTCGCCTCATACGCCATCTGCGCGGGGCTGGCGGGTCTGGCCGGCATTGTCCAGGCTTCGCGGATCACTACCGGGCAGCCGAACGCCGGCATCTCGTACGAACTCGACGCGATTGCCGCCGTGGTCATCGGGGGCACGAGCCTGTCCGGCGGGATCGGCTCTGTCACCGGCACCCTCCTGGGCGCGCTGCTCATCGGGACACTGAACAACGGCCTGGACCTGCTGAACGTTTCCTCGTACTATCAGCAGGTCGTCAAGGGGCTCATCATCATCGGCGCCGTGATTCTCGACCGCCGCAAGCGTTCGAGATAGTCACGCTGCTGGCGGGCTCGCAGATATCGCGCGGTGCACGGAGTCGGCAGTCATGCGAAAACTCATTGTCGTCCTTCTGGTCGCGGTCCTGGTCGTGATACTGTGGCTCATGAAACCCGATGGATCCAACTCGGATCGGCTTGTGATCGGGGTCAGCCTTCTGAATCTGTCGAATGAATTCATCGTCGACATCCGAGAGGCGATGGAGGCCAAGGCCGCCGAACTGGACGTCACGCTGATCGTCACCGACGCCGAACGGAGCGCCGAGAAGCAGATTCAGCAGATCGAGAGCTTCATCACCCGGCGGGTGGACGCTATCATCCTGAATCCGTGTGAAGTGGAGGCGAGTTCGCCCGCCGTCGACAAGGCCATCGCCGCCGGCATACCGATCGTCAACGTCAACTCCGAGACGCGGTCCGAGCCAACGGCGTTCGTGGGCTCGCGCGATGAAGAATCGGCCGAAATCGCCATCAAGTACGTCGCCGAACGGCTCGGCGGCAGAGGCCGGCTCCTGATGATGACCGGTTATCCCGGCCAGGCGGCGGAGATCAAGCGAACCGAAGGGGCGCATTCGGCCCTGAAGCAACACCCTGATCTGAATCTGATCGCCGAGCAGACCGCGAACTGGTCGCGCGAGGAGGGAATGGCGCTGATGGAAAACTGGCTTCAGGCCTACCGCGACGGCATCGACGCCGTGTTTGCCCAGAACGACGAGATGGGCCTGGGGGCGCTGAACGCTCTGCTATCCGCCGGCGTCAAGGACAGAATCGTGCTGGTCAGCGTAGACGCCATCGCCGACGCACTGGCCGCCGTCAAAGAGGGCCGGCTCGACGCCACCGTCTTCCAGAACGCCCGAGGCCAGGCC
>JAKJFL010000040.1:0-12214 GCA_022704935.1 Candidatus Rifleibacteriota bacterium | reverse complement strand
GACGTAAGGCAGCGGGTCGTCGGTGAGATACTTCATCGCCTTGACGAGCGCGCCGGAAGCGAGATCGCTCCGTCCAAGCGCCTGGTGACTCTTCGCGAGGATGCAGCAGGAGCGGCCGATATCGGGGTCGACGATCTCCTGGAGAAGCGCCATCGAAATCCCGATGTCGAGCATCTCGACGGCTTTCGCGTGGGCGCCGGTCTGGGCATATAGTTCCCCGAGTTCGAGATACGCCACCACGGTCGCGGAACAGGCATCCACAGACTTCCGATACTCGGCGATCGCCGCCTCGCTCTTCCCCTTCTCCTTCAACGTCCTGGCCTTCTGCAGGTGCTTCTGGGAAATCTCCAGCGCCTTCTGCTGGTCTTTCCCCGAATCCAGGGCGACTCCCCTTCCCTGTGCATGGGCGAAGTCATCCGACAACATCACCGACGAACACAGAAAAAGAACCGCCATCCCACGAAAAAACCCCGTTCGCATCGCACGCTCCTGACCAGCCTCGAAGTTCCCCTGCTGAAAATCACGTTTCCCCATTCTGCCACCACCCCCAAACTTTTTCCAGCAGGTTCACGCATGACGTCAGGCGAGCGACTTGTCCGCATCATTCAATAATGTTTTATATAATATATTTCACTTTTGTTGTCTCCAGCATTATCGCGTTGCTGTTGATTAGAAGGGTGATACGAAGTAGCATGCTCTCCTGCATACAAGAGAATGCCGTATATACGACAACCATGACGGCAGATGAGGGAGGGCGGTGCATGTCACGGCGTGGGAAGGCTGATGTGCCGGCCGGGTGTGCGTTCTGTGCTTCAGTTCGGTGGTCGGTAGTCATCGATCGCGAAAAAGAGGAGCAGATTCCGCTCGAGGCCGGGCGGTTTCGTCCGATGACGAAAGAGGGCGGGATCCGGCAGTGTCCGTCGTGCGGAACCTATTACAGATACTCGAAGATCACCGACAACGAGCCGGGGAACGAGCAGCATACGGAAGAGTTCGTCAAGCTCTCCACGGCCGTGGCGGAAGCGGAGATCGCGCTGGAACGGGATCGGGAGGCCCACTTCAAGGAGGTTCTCGGGAAGCGGTATGCGGAGCAGCTCGGCACGCTCGGCGATGATGAACGCCGGCTGTGGGAGCATTTCGTCGTGCATCGATCGGAGATCATTCCTCTCTTCGATCTCAAAGCCCGGTTCCAGGAGTTTCCCGACGTCGAGCGGATGCTGGACAGCCTCGTCGCCGCAGGCTTGGTTCAGCGAACCGTGACCCCGTCCGTCTGGCAGGAAACCACCCCGGTGATCCGTGACTGGAACATCCGGTATCAGATCACCTGCCCCACTCTGGATCTGCTGGAAATCGGCCGCGATTTCGAAACCTCCCGAAAGCCGGAAAAAACTCGGATTCGGAGAAAATCACCACGCCGCTGATCACACTCGGTCAGGATTTTCCTGTTTCATGGATACACGGCAAGGTAATTCTCGAGCGACGCAAGTGCAGCAAATGATATATTGCTTGCCATTTATCGACATAGTCCAATCCGCCCGGGCCACCTCTGGCGTCGTTTGACTCGTGGTCGGGGGGTTGGTAGGATGAGTGCAGACGGCATGAGGGCGAGACATCGTCTTTCATCGAGAGGATCGGTGCCGGAGCACGCAGCCGGACGAAAGGGGCGAGTTGTTCATGAGCTTCCGATCGCGATGGGTCTTCGTGGTTTTCTGTTTTCTCCTGATTTTCGCCGTGCAGGCGCGCTCAGAGAAGGAAGACCCGCTGGCCGAGCTGCGGAAGCTCGCGGACGAAGGCGACGCTAAGGCGCAGGTGCGGCTCGCCACCTGTTACCAGCACGCCAAAGGAACGGAAAAAGATCACGGTGAAGCCGTCCGGTGGCTTGCAAAGGCCGTCGAGAAGGATGATCCCGACGGGCTCCTGCTGCTCGGCATCGCGTATTCGACGGGAGAAGGGATCGCCAAGGACAAGCAGAAGGCCGCCGAGCTGCTGAAGAAATCGTCCCACCTGGGGCATCCGATGGGAATGACGGTGTATGGCAGCATACTGGCCGACGACGGGGAACTCGCCACCGGGGTCGCATATCTGCAGGTCGGCACGCTCCGACTTCTCGATACCGATCCCTCGACCGGAATGAAGTTTCTCGGCACCCTTGGGACCTACAAAGAAAAGATGTCCAAAGACCAGGCCGATCTGGCGAAGAAAATGGCCGTCGAGCTCGAGGGCAGCACTCCGTATATCGAAACGATTCTCGGGTATACGTTCCCCCTCGGGCCGGTGATTTTCACGCAGGCCGAAGCGGAGGCGATCGTCCGCGAGATTCAGCCGGAGGTGGAAAAAGTCGCCGGCCGGACGTTCAAAACTCCACCGCTCGTCTCGGTCTCTTCGCGCTTCGTGACCGCCAATTCGTTGGCCGACGACCTGTATCCACAGCTACGTAATCTGATACCCCATCAGCCCGAAGCGTCGACCCGCCAGGCGGCGCTTCAGCAGTCGCTCGGGATGGTCCAGTCGCTTCTAGGGAAATACGGGTTCCACGACAAGACCCTGCACCTGCTTCCCCGCAACATGAGCCTGATGATGGAGAAGATCGGCATCAACGCCTCGTTCACCCCGAATCTGGTGCGGGTGCTGGTCGCCCACGAGATGACGCACGCCATGCAGGACCAGTATCTGAACCTGAAAGACACTCTGCTGGCCATGACCGACCAGGAAGCCATGTCGGCTTTCAATGCCGTCATCGAGGGCCATGCCGTCTTCGTCCAGGACTCGCTGGGAACGGCGCTCGGACTCGACCGCGAGGTGATGGAGTTTGCCCGGTTCCTGTCGGCCGGCGTCGACCCAAAGCAGGAAGAGACTGGCGGCAACGAGTTCCAGGCATATAACAGACGCTATTTTCAGGAAGTGTATCTCGGCGGGCGGAAGTTCATCGACGCCATCTGCCAGCTGCACGGGCGCAACCGTCTGTGGGACGTGCTCGAGAACCCGCCGTTGCGCACGTCGGCGATCAGTTTTCCCGACACCTACACCTTCGGCAAGCAGACGCCACGCCTGGACCTGAGTCCGATCCTCATGGGCATGGAAAGCCGATTCGGCGGGGGACCCTGGCAGGTCCAGCAGAGCGATCTCGGTGTCATGAAGCTCAAGGCCCTCTACGGCGGAATGCCGGCCGAGAAGCTGAACTCGCTGCTGCCGCAGTTCATCGCGGTGCAGGGATTGGCGTTCGGCCACCCCAGCGCGGAGAACCCCAACGGCCTGTCGCTGTTCTTCATGCGCGACGGAAGCGCCGTCCGGGACCTGATCGACAGCCTCGAGACGATGGGACGCGAGAATCTGAAGCGGGCCTCGGCATCCGGCAAGGCTCTCGTCAAGGACATCCGGATCGGCGACATGCAGGTGCCGGGCGCCGATATCGCCCGCCGTCTCAGTTTTCGCGTCGGCACCAATGAGAACAATATGACAAACTATGCCATGTATCGCGTGGGATTCCGGTCGATCATGGTAGAGTTCGAAGACACCCATCTGAACCTGCCCGAGCCGCGCGTGGCCGAGATCGCGCTGGAGATTCGCGACCGGTTCATCGAGTTCCGCCGGAAACAGGCGGCCGCAGGCGCGAGCGGCGGCCCTTCAACCCCCACGAATCCGGGGACGGCGGCCGGAAAGGGAGCCATCGACATTCGTGACGAAGCGGATCTCAAGGCCGGCCTGCGCCATTTCGGACGCAACGATTACCCGGCGGCCCGCGACAGCCTTCGGCAACTGCTCCAGCGTCAGCCTGCCCACGCGCACGCCCGCTTCATGATGGCCGTGATGGCCGCCCGCGAGAAGAATTTCGGCGAAGCCTGGAAGCACATCGAGATCGCGCGCCGCGTTTCCCCGGGCAACGAAAAGATAGAGACCTTCATCAAACGCCTGAAGGAAGTCGCCCCCCGTTGAGCGGCACGAAACGCGGATCCCGCATGTCAAAGCCGGGGCATCCGGTCCGGAAATCCGCAGCCGGCCCTGCTCATGTGGCTCTGGCACTCTGGGCCGCCGGCTGCGCCGAACATGTCCTTCCATTCTTCGAAGAGGTCCATCCGGATGACGACCGGCCTCGCAAGGCCATCGATGCAGTGCGGGCCTGGGCGCGTGGGGAGGACATCTCGATGGGCGCCGTCCGAACCGCGGCCTTCGCCGCTCACGCAGCCGCGCGAGCCGCCATTCTTCCTGCCGCGAGAGAGGCCGCACGCGCGGCAGGGCATGCCGCGGCAACCGCGCATGTTGCCGGCCACGCCCGACACGCCGCGGCCTACGCCGTTGCGGCAGTCATCGCATCGTCTTCAGCCCCCCTGGCCGCGGAAAAAGAGCGGGAATGGCAGCGAACCCGTCTTCCCGACCTCCTGCGCCCTCTGATTGCAGCAACGGGGCTTTCATAAAACAGTTGCATGGCTGTGTATTTTTGCTATGATGTTTCGCTCGCCTGAACGTTGATTCCCTCCCGGTTCAGGCCGGGATGCCCGCCGAGGAAACAAGCCGTGTCAGTCCTGTCGATGCCTGCGAGAGTGAAGCGGAGCCTGCCGCTCCTCGTTCCGGTGCTGCTCGCGCTGTGTTTCCTGCGACTCCTGGAGTTCGGCTTCGCCTGGCGCGAAACGAGAGCGCAGGAACTGGCACAGGCCACCTGGGAACGCTCCGCGAAAGGCTTCCTCGGCATGCTCGCCTCCTCCTGCACCGTCGAATCGCAGATCGAGTCGATGGGCTGGCGGATGACCACCGCCCTTCAGACCGGACTCCGACGCTCCCCCGCAGACGCGCCAGCAGAACGCCTAAGCAGCCTGTTCCAACGTTGTTTCGCCAAGACACATCGGCCCGCCGGCACGAGGCTTTACGCCTGCTCGATCGACGACAAGGGCGAAGTCAGGCTGATGAGCGGCCATGGTCTTGCCACAGGCAAGACCCGCGTCATGGAGGAACTGTTCAGGATCCTGCTTGCCCAGGGAACGCCCCGCCCCTGCCGGCCTGTCGAACGAAAGGCGGCCCAGCGGCTGATGCGCGGTCTGCTCGGGGAAGACACTGACCCGGGGATGTTTCCGTCGTCGCGCACCGGCCTCGTCACTCCCGTCCAGTTCGAAGGCCGCAAGCACCTGCTCTACTGGAATATCGCCGAAGCCGGCCCCGCACATGCCTGCGCGTTCCTAATTCTTTTTCCCGCCGACGCCTTCACCCCTCATCTCGCCCTGCGACACACCCTGCTCGCAACCTTCTCCCGGTCGGGCGGGCACTTCGTCCCGTATCTTCACCCGTTCCCGCAAAACCGTGACGTGAAGGCCGTCTCGCTCTCCCGCAGCCTGAAAGGGAATTCGCTGTCTTCGATCTGGAAGGAGTGCCGGGAACTCGCCGCGGCCAATGCCGGACTTCCGGCGGGAGGCATGATCAGAACGCCCCGATTCTGGGCGATGAAGGGCTTTTTCTCTTACGATCACCCCCTCCAGGCCTGGATCTTCTCCGAGCCTCCCCGACAACCGTCGATGACGCTCCAGCGGCTCCGATTCGCGGGCCTCGTCGCTGCCGTGACGTTCGCGCTGCTCCTGCCCGCATCCCTCCTCTTCGATCTCGCCCCGTTCGTCTCGCTCCGGATCTCATTTGGCTTCCTGCTGCTGTTCATCGGCCTGGCGCCGCTGAGTCTGCTGCTGCTCATCGGCACGAGCGCCATCGAACTCCAGGCGGAACGACTCATCCGGCAGACCGCCCAGGAGGCCCTCGAACAGCTCAACGAGGCGGATCACAAGACCTCGTTCGTTCACCGAGAGTTTCTCCAGACCGCGAACGAACTCGCTTCTTCATCTATATATATCAATACTTATCTTTCATCAGATACGGCAGCCATGAATCGGTCCGGCAGCCAGGCGCATGAGTTTTTCCGGAGTCGGGGGATCGATCTGGACGTCATGCACGTCTATCGCCCCGGCGGATACGGTGCGGTATATCCATCGAAGAAACCGAACGGCGACTCGAACCAGGAGAAGTGTGATTTCTTCGCTTCGATCGTCCGGCTCGCCCATGCCAATTTCGCTCCGGAAACCCCCGAAAACGCTCTTCCACGCCTCACCGACACCCAGAAAAATTACATGACGGTGTTCGTTTCGATCGGACTCGACACCACGAGAAACTTCTATCTGAACTTCCTCGAGCATGCCGAGACATTCCGTCTGACGGGCGGGGAGACGAGTCTGTATCTTTCCCAGACATTTTCGGACCGCGGCGGCATCCTCGCGCACGTCATCTATGAGGTCGCCGCCGAGAAGGCGCTCCGCAGGCATCTCGTGACGAATCTGGCGATGCACGCAATCGCGGGCCGCACCGAGTTCGCTGCCGGAGAGACGAAGCCGGGCGGCATGACCCCCTTCTTTCCGAGCCCAGTCTCCGCCGTCTGGAACACCCGGACGGGCATCCGGCTCCGGCACACCATGGAAACGGCGGCTCGGTTGAAAACCGAAATCGTCAGCAGGGCGGACGATACGGCGTTCATCGCCGTCCCCTGCCGGAAAGCCGGAAACTACGTTATCGGCGCCAGCGTCTCCCTGCGCGACATCCTCGACGGGGAACGACGTAACCGGCATCTGCTGTTTATCTTCTCCGCCGTGTTCGCCGGCATCCTGTATCTGCTCGGCCGGATGATGCTCGAGCACCTGATCAGACCGCTCGGGCTCGTCGAGGACGGCCTCAGGAAAGCCGCTGCGGGCGGCGATCCCGGCAAGCTCGCCCTGCCTCGCACGGACGAACTCGGCCGCATGACGAACGCGTTCGACGAGATGATCGACGGCCTCCGCGAACGCCAGTATCTGGGAAAGTTCGTTTCGGGCGCTCTCGAGCAGAATCTTTCGGGCCGGGCACCCGATCAGGCCGTTCAGCCCCGCTCGGTGACGGGAACCCTCCTGGTATCTGACATCCGCTCCTTCACCACGATGTCGGAAACCCACCCGGCGGATGAGATCGTCGCCCTGCTGAACCGGCATATGGCGGCCCTGACCCCCGGAATCGAGCGGTTCGGCGGCCGGGTGGACCGGTTCATCGGCGACGCGATCGTTGCCGTCTTCGAAGACGAAAACCGGGAGTCGGGCGTGCGCAGAGCGGTGCAGGCCGGTCTCGCGATGATGGAAGCACACGGGCGGATCCAGGCGTCCCGGGCCGCCGAGGGCCTGTTCCGTTACGAGATCGGCGTCGGGATCGACTGCGGAACGCTGATGCTCGGCACGCTCGGCAGCAGCGGCCGACTCGAGTTCGCGATCATCGGGGAGAGCCGCCATGTCGCCGAGGAGATGGAGGCACTTTCGAAGCTCGGCACGGCGACGAGAATCGTTCTCTCCCCTGCAGCCAATGCCCGGGCGATATCATTCGCAGAGACGGCCGCCATCGGCGGAGGCGACGGATTCGAACTCGTCGGTCCCCGAAAGGAGGAGGGATGAAAAGCCGCGCCGTCTATCTTCTGCTGACTCTGTGCGTCGCTTTCCCCCTGTTGACGCTCACGGCAGGTGACGCCGCGCGCCGGGCCTCCCGCATCCAGGGAGGAGAAGAGATCGCCCGCGCCCTCGTCCGAAGCCGCCTCGACCAGGCGATGCTGGAAAGCACGCCCGACGCCCAGATGAAGAACCTGTTCGGCATCTTCTGGAAAGCCGTCCGATCGCTGGCCGCGAAACCAGCCGCTCCGGAGCGACAGGCGCTTCGCACTTGCCACGAGCGGGTCATGCACCCCCTTCTGCCCCCTCATGACATCCTGCTCTTCGATCGCGAGCGGCCCTACGGACCGATTTTCCAGTCCGGCTCGCTCGGCGAATTGCCGGCCGCGGCCGCAGATTTCGCGGCACTAGCCTTCCCCGCCCGCGGCACGGCCCCGGACGTCGCCTCGACCACCGTGGCTCCCGATCTGGCGTCCGCATCCCATTCGGCCCGCATCCGCTCGACGCTCCAGGTCGCGTTCCCGGCCAGCATCCAGCGGGACTGGCACGGAAAATGGCAGGTGTTTCGCGACCGTCTGAAAACAAGGGTTCTGTATTGGGACGTCATCGAGGATCGTTATATTCTTGCAGTATATATCAATGCAGATTTGATCGGCCGTGATTTCGTTCCCAGGCTTCTCGCGGCAACCTGGCAGTTTCATAACTCGGGAATCGCATCTATTCCATCCAACGACGATTCCATCACCGCGTCCTCCTTCATCACCCGACGCTCCCGTCTGTTCGGAAAGATCACCGAGGCGCGCCGGTTCCTGCTCAGACCAGGGTTCCGATTCGGGTCCTACGGCACGTTCGCCGTCGGGGCATCCCCACTGTCTCCCGGTCAAGCTGGCCGGATCGTCTGCGTCGTCCCCATGTCCAGCCCGGATGAGGGCGAGGCTCCGGGCGAAACCGCGAAGAAGGCCGTTCTGTATCTCCTGCTCGCCGTCTGCCTGTTCGGCCTGGTCCGGCCGGCCCAGACTGGCGGGGAGCGCGAACTGTCGGTCCGATTTCTCCTGCTGGCTACGTTCATTGCCGCCGCAGTGCTTCCCCTCGCCGGCATGGATTACCTCGCGGGGAGATTCCTCACCGAGTATTTCCGGAACCAGAAGCGGGAAATCGCCGACACGCTTCACCGTGAACTCGCCTCGATCGACGAGAACGGGCGCCACAACCTCTCCTCCTACACGGCGTATCTGAAAAGTCTCAACAGCATCGACGCCTTCGCGCGGCATCTTCCGGAATCGTCTCCAGCCTCCCTCTCGACTTCCGACCTATTCCTGCGGTCGCTCACGGCCATGGACCGGAAGGAATCAATAATTTACCATATATTTCTTGCCATTCCCCGCATCGGGCCTCACGTTCACCTGACGCGACTTTATAAGGAACTGATCGTGAACCGGGAACGGAACCTCCTCATCTCCCGGTTCATCCAGCGTGCGGGAAGCCGCTTCCGTCAGTATGACGGCAACTCCGATATCGCCGCCGCACCCACGCCTCCCGTGAACGCCGCGCCACAGGCCATGGATGGTCTGGAGAAGGAAATGGTGAACGAGATGCTCCTGAGCCTCGTGGGGCCCGGCACATTCATCAATCTGCTCCACTACCCCGAGCGGGTCTTCGAGATGAGCGTGCTGTTCAACACCACGTTCCAGGTCGAAACCGTCATCCGGTCGGGCGGGCGGGTCGAGCATCTTCTCTACTGGTTCTGGAACAGTTACAGCATGGAGCGACGGTATCTGAACGAGTTCCTGCCGCGTTTCGACAGACCCGACAGACCGTCCGATCTGAACGCCGGCATGACCGGGCTGCAGACCTTGACGGAGTTTTTCCCGGAGCGGATGAACCGAACTCCCGCATCGTTCACTGCTCTTCGAGAGGTGTTGTCGGACGTTCACACGAGCCGCGGAACGATCCGGAAGGAGGAGCAGGCTGGAAACGACCGCCTGTTGGTCGAAGCATACCCGGCGAAACATCTGATGGCCGATCTGGCGGGACAGAAGTCGATCTCGCATCTCGAATCGGAGCGGAAGGCTCTCGAGGTCCACGTCTCCCTTTTGCTGATGAGCCTGCTCGGCATCGCGGTCATCACCGGCGTGCTGGGCGGTCTGTATTTCATCCTTCCCCTCCAGCGCATCATAGGCGGCATCGAAAGCATCAGGAACGGGGAATTCCAGGCCCGTCTCGACGACTCGCGCAACGACGAGTTCGGCTCCCTGGCCTCCGCGTTCAACCGGCTCGCCAGGGGGCTCGAGGAAGGCAGGTTCCTGCGCCGATATGTTTCGGACTCGGCCAGGAAAGCCGCGCAGGATGGACGGAGCGGAAGGATGAACGACAGAAACGGCGCCATGATCACGGCGACAATTCTGTTTTCCTCTCTGCACGAGTTTTCGGAGTTTCAGGCGCGCAGCGACGCCAGGATCGTCTTCGCCATCCTCGAACAGCATCTGGACATTGCGAACGAGGCCGTTTCGGAATACGGGGGCGAGATCGACAAGGTCATCGGTGACAAGATCATGATCGTCTTTCGGCACGACGAGTGCGGCGGGGACGCGAAGGCTGTGAGGAGCGCGTTCTCGGCGATCGCATCCATGCGCAGGATCGCGGCCGAACGGGGGCTGTATCCTGGCCTGTGCATCGGCATCAACACGGGAGCGGTCGTTTCCGGCATCGTTGGCTCGGAGGAAACGCACCTCGACTACACCGTCATCGGCGACCCGGTGAACCTCGCAGCCAGGCTCGCGGCGATGGCCCAGCGTCTGCCGGGCTGCCGCACCGTGGTTTCGGGCTCGACCCGGGCCATCATCGGCGATGCGGTGTCAATGGAGTGGCTCGGCACGACCCGCGTCAAGGGCAAATCGCAGGAGATCGAGACATGGCTGCTGTGATGCCGGCTCAATCCTGTTTCAGACGCCAGCCGGGGCAGAAACGGTCGTAGAGGAACCAGGCCACCAGCGCGACGACGAAAACGACCCAGGGAATGAGATTCCAGGGTTCTGGCAATAGCGGAGACAGGACGCCGGCCAAAATTCCGCTTCCGAAGGCCAGGAGCGGGAACTCGAGCAGGTAGCCGGCCCTCGCGCCGCGCGAAATGTCCTTGCGTATCATATACATAGTATACCACAAACAATACGGCAGGAATGGTTTTGCAGAATGTGGGTCCTGCAAAATTG
Organism: Candidatus Rifleibacteriota bacterium; assembly: GCA_022704935.1. Classification (GTDB taxonomy): domain Bacteria; phylum Muiribacteriota; class Ozemobacteria; order Ozemobacterales; family Ozemobacteraceae; genus MWAR01. The sequence continues at coordinate 1,575 of JAKJFL010000040.1, read as the reverse complement.
CACCCCCCGTTCAACCCGGACTTATCGAAGGACGAGAGCCTCTCGTGCTTCGACAGCCCAGCACGAACGGAAACGCGAATTTGTGTTTCGATATGCAGGAATCAATGGAGGACGGATGACAAAATTTCATCTGTTTCATCTGCGTCATCCGCGGATGGGGAAGTGCTATACTTGCGGCTGGTGCGTCGTTCGAAACCGTTCATCGAGGAAGGCGGATTCATGGCTCTGTCATCACCCGTTTCAAGAACGTTTCCCCTGCTGGCCGGCATCGCCCTGGCCGCCGTCTGCCTGATTGCTCCCGCCGTGGCGCAGCATACGTGGAAACTGCCGGCGCCGCGCATCATGACGATCGTCGACTCGCCACCGACCCCAAATGCACGCATTTCGCCACGCGGCGGAAAGATGCTGCTCATCCAGCACCGGACCCACGTGCCACTCTCGGAACTTGCCCAGCCGATGCTGCGACTGGCCGGCATAAGGTTCTCCCCCTCTTCGAACATGCAGCAGAGGACGTCGTACATGACGGGCGGCAGCGTCCTGGATCTGGAAACCAGGCAAGCCATCGAACTCCGTTTCCCTCCGGACGGGAAAGCCGGGTATCCGAGCTGGTCCCCTGACGGCAAGACCATTGCAGCCGTGATTTACACATCCGGCGGCTCGGAACTCTGGATTTTCGATCCCTCGTCGGGGCAGGGACACTGCATTCTCCAGGGACTCAACGATCTTCTGACGGAACCATATCAGTGGGAATATCGTCACGGTACCGCGAGCGGGGGCTTTTCCATATTCGCCAGTATCATTCCGCCGGATCGTGGGGACCCGCCGCAGGCACCACCTGTTCCGACTGGACCAACTGCCGAAGAGGCGTCGGGAAGACTCGTCAAGGCCCGAACCTTCCAGGACCTCCTCAAGACCTTGTTTCACGACGCCCAGTTCGAATATTTCGCAACGTCACAGCTCGTGCGCGTCGATATCGACACGGCATCGGCAACACCGGTCGGCAAGCCCGACCTGTTCCGGCAGGCGGAGATATCCCCCGACGGCCGGTATCTGCTGACGGACCGGCTGACCCGGCCGTTCTCCCACGTCGTTCCGGCCGACCTGGCCGGCCACGTCTACGAAGTCCGGGACGCATCATCGGGAGCGCTTCTGCGCATCATCGCCAACCTCCCTGCCGGCGAGCAGATTCCGATCAACGGCGTCGCGACGGGTCCCCGGGCAATGCAGTGGATGCCCCTGATGCCGGCGACGCTGTTCTGGGCCGAGGCTCTCGACGGCGGCGACCCGCTCGCCACCGCCGCGTTCCGTGACCGTCTGTTCGTGCAGGCCCCGTTCGACGCAGGTCCGGCGTCGGTGACAGACCTGCCGCAGCGGTTCAGCGGCGCCGACTGGCTCGACATGCCAGGAAAGGCGCTGATCACGGATTTCGACGAGGAGAACGAGTGGCTGACCACGCGGCTGCTCGACGTCAACCGGCCCGCCCCGGCGTCGTCCTGCCAGCTCCTGGTTTCCAGATCGGTCACCGACGAATACAACGACCCCGGATCACCGCTTAAGGAAATTCTTCCCGACGGC
>JAKJFL010000591.1:0-2616 GCA_022704935.1 Candidatus Rifleibacteriota bacterium | reverse complement strand
CTTCGATCCGGCCGGCCATCACGGCCCTCGAAGCGATCCGCGAGATTCAGCCGGAGAAAATGACGGCATCCCAGCGGGAAAAACAACTTGTCGAGCATCTCGAGAAACTCTGGATGTTCTTTTCACAGCCAACCTGGGAAAACCCATCCGTGTTCGAACCCGTGCTGAAGGAAATCCAGGCAGTCATGATTCTGCTGAAGCGCAAGCTTCCCGACGCCGTTGAACTGCCGCCCCTGCCGTCTGGCGACGTCCGGATCCCCTTCATCGAGCTGGCGGGCCGGGACGTGTTCGCCTACGGACCGGAGTCGGGCGATAAGAAATGACGGAACGCATGTCGTCGAGAAGAATATCCGCCGGCGGCTTCACGCTGATAGAACTGATCGTCGTCATCTCGATCATCGGGATTCTCGTCAGCATTTCCTCGAGCCGGAACAATCTTGCCTTCGAGCGGTCGAAGGACGCCGCCGTCATGGTCCAGCTGGGACATATACGAACAGCTATACATCAATTCGCGCTCGATCACGATGGACGGTTTCCAGAAAACCTCGAGGCCCTTTCCCCGAAGTATCTGTCCAGGCCGGTCCTTAACTGGACCGGAAGCCGGGCTTCGGGGATCGTCGCGTTCGACCCCGTCACGGGCAGCGTCCGACTGCACGGGGTTTCTGGCCAGTCACCGGAGAAAACGCCGGACAGCAGAGGAAGACCGTATGCGGATTATTGATCCTCGTCGCGGACTCACCCTTATCGAGTTGATGGTCTGCACCGTGATCATCGGCATCCTTGCCGGAACGGCGCTTCCTCTCTCGAGAAATTTCGTCCGGGGCAAAAAGGAAGAAGCCCTGAAAGAGCGGCTTCGAGAGCTTCGGGAAGGGATCGACCGGTATCACGAGGTCATGAGGAGGAGGAATCCCGGAGCATCCGATGCAGCCTTGTATCCTGTGAAAATCGAAGATCTCACGCAGGCGCGGGTGCTCAGGCGCATCCCCATTGATCCGTTCCTGGGGCGGCCTGAATGGGGAACGAGATCGTCGACGGACGAAGCCGATGCCATTGTCACCGACGGGCGCAACATTTTCGACGTGCGTTCTCTCGCGACGGCCACTGCGTTCGACGGAACACCTTACTCGACCTGGTGAGGCAATATCCCGATATCCAATTTTTCATCATGTTTCGTATGAAGATTGGTCACCCCTGTTCAATTATCGCCTCGCTCCATTTCCGGAAATCCTCAATGATGAAAGTCTAGATCTGATGCCGTTTCAGTGACGTCACGAGGCTGCGGTGAGGTGCCCTGGAAATGTTGGCATGACTTATGCGTAAAGCGAATTGTGGATTTCAAACGACCTTTTGATTCCGCAGTACGAAGAGAGCGTGGAATGCTCCGGGGTGAAACATGAAATCGATTCTTAAATTTGCACTGTTCATCGCAGTCATCCTTCTTCTCGTGACGATTCCCAGCGGAATCGCCGCAACTTCCGATGACATTGCCGATATGGAGATGCCGTGTGACGATCTCGAACCGATCGGCGTCCAGACCCACAGCTTCGTCGACCGTGACGGCGAAGTGAAGCTCACGGTCGAATGGCTGCGTCGGCCCGGCGAGTTTGCCGTCACGATCGATTATTACGGCTACCTCACCCAGGAAGGCCGCGTGAACTGCTACCTCGATCTCAACGGCACCAGGCGCGAGTTCATCACGCTTCGTGAAAACATTTCCGACAGGCACCAGCGCATCAGAATCCTCTCCTTCCACCCGACGGTCAGCCGCGGAAGCTCGCGTGGCCTGAAGAAGCTGACCTCCGACGAACTCGTCGACTACCTGCTCTTCACGAACGCCCCGTATTATCCCCAGTTCGGCACCGTGAATATCGAGATGAAGTTTTTCTCCCACGGCCGCTGGGATGGCGATGAAAACAACAATAACGAAAACTACAAAATCAGTTTTCCCTGCCCGATCAAGGTTCAGGCCGAAGACCACTTCTGAAGCCCTGAAGGCGTTATCGATTCATCGATGGAAGAGTCGCCCTATGACGTGCAGAAGTTCCTGAATGTAAGCCGATCTATCGGGCGTTTCGCGCGGGTCGATGGAAACGGGAAGGTCAGGAATGGGTGCTGAACGAGTGGGGTGCTGCCAGAACAGCGTCCCGGCGTTGATTTCTTCGTCCGATGTCATCGTTCCTATCGGGAACACTCGGCTGCCGGCGGCTTTTTCGAATGCCTCCAGGCGGGCGGGTTCAACACCGAGAATCAGTTCGTATTCGCCGGCTGAGCCGAAGAGAAAGCCTTCGGGAGGCAGTCTGTTTCGATCGCAGAATTCCTGAACATCCGGATGAACTATCCCGGGATCTGCGCGTGCAATGATGGAATGGCCGGGATTCACCTTCAGAAGTGTCAGCAGGGTGTTTCTGTACCCGTCACTGGTATCCATTGCAAGAGCAATATTATCTCGGGTTTCTGTAACTAGTTGGCGTCGTGTCGCGAGTTTGAATCGTGAGCCGGCCGAGAGAAAAACGAGGTTGCCCGAGCCGAAGGGACCTGTCGCGTAGAGCTGCAGATGGCGGACGTCCGTCTTGCGGAGGATCGGCCGGGGGCCGCACATTCCGATCGCGTTGCCGA
>JAKJFL010000590.1:0-2619 GCA_022704935.1 Candidatus Rifleibacteriota bacterium | reverse complement strand
GGAGACCTGTTCCAGAAGAGGTCTGAAGGGATACCCCATTCTTCGAGCCACGCCCGGCCCACATCAGCCGCGCGCGCCGCATCGACACCTTTCCGATGCAGGGCGAAACAGACCTCCTCGCCGACTGTTTCGCAGAAAAACAGCCGCTCGGGGTTCTGAAAGGCAAGTCCGATGCGCCCTTCCGGACTCCACACCGCATCGCCCCCCGCCGTGATTGCTCCTTCGATCGGCTGAAGAAACCCCGCGAGGGTCATCAGCAGGGTCGTCTTTCCGCTTCCGGACGGGCCGACGACGAGGTTCACGCCGCCGGCCGGAAACGTGCCGCACAGGCCTTTCCGCACGATGTTCTGCCGATAGCCGATGGCTAGTCCGTCGCAGGAGAGCCCGTCGAGCTTCTTCCCACTTTCGGAAGAAACACCGGAGCGTTCTGCAGACAACGACGTCGTGCTTCCGCCACCGGCATCTCCCGTGCGAAAGACAAGAAAGGGATCCTCCTCCGATGGCGTGGCGACGGTTTGTATATGAGCAGTGATATTTTTTACGGTATCGTCTGCGATGACCCTTCCGCCGGAAAGGACCATCACGCGGTCCGACCGTTCGATATCCGAGAGGTGTTGCGAAATTACGAGAAGGCCAATGCCGCTCTGCGCACGTATTTCATCGATATGCCGCCAGAGCGCGGCCCTGGCCCAGGGATCGAGTTGGGAGGTCGGCTCGTCGAGAATGATAAAGCCAGGCCCGGCGGCGAGCACTGCCGCAAGAGCCGCCTTCTGCCGCGTTCCGCCGGAAAGGGTGTGAACCGGCTGGTCAAGGTGCCCGACGAGACCGAGCCTCTCCGCTTCCGTCCTGATCCGTCGCTCGATCTCCTCGGGTTCGATACCGATGTTCTCGAGCCCGAACGCGATATCCTCGCGGATCGTCGTCCCCACGATCTGATGATCGGGGTCCTGGAAGAGAAGCCCTACTCTCGTCTTCTGCGCTTCCGTCTGGTCGCGTGTGTCCGCACCGTCGACCGTGACTCTTCCGGAGACGGGCAGCAGCAGGCCTTTCGCGAGAAGGGCGAGCGTCGATTTCCCCGAGCCGTTGTTCCCAGCGAGAGCGACGCACTCTCCGGGGCGCAGACAAAACGAAACCTCCCCGACGATGATCGGGGAGGCTTGTTCGTCAGTTCCGTAACGGAAGCTGACCTGCTCGAAGCGGATCATTGAGGTTCCGCCAGGAGGCCGGTCAGGCGTTCTCCCGCTTGGTGAACTCGATGATGCACATCTCGGCCGCGTCGCCGCGCCGGAAGCCGGTTTTGTAGATGCGGGTATAACCGCCGTTCACATCTTTGTATCTCGGGGCGATGCGCTTGACGAGCTTGCTCAGCAGGCCTTCGAGACGAAGGATGCGGGGGCCCTTGGCGCGGTCGCCTTCGGAAGCGAGATACTCGGTGATGATCTCAGGCTTCGGATTGGCCTTCGGATCGGCGATGTATTTCTCAACCTTCTCGCGGGTTTCCTTGTTCAGGTTGGAGATGAACTTCTTGATCGCGTCGCGGCCGATCAGTTCCTTGTCGTGCGAGCTGTGGAAGAACTTGAGCAACTCGGGGTTCTTCTCGGCGTTCTCGCCTTTCGCCATGGTCACGGCGCGCTCGATGACGCGCTTCATGTCCTTGGCCTTCTGCAGGGTGGTTTCGATGCGCTCGTATTTCACGAGCGAGGAGCAGAGCGAGCGCAGCAGCGCAGTTCGCTGATGTGACTCGCGCCCGAATTTGCGTCCGATTTTACTGTGTCTCATTCGTCGGTTCCTCCGCCGTTTTCGTCACCGGGAAGCTGAAGGTTGAACTGGGCGAGCTTCTCGCGAACTTCCTTCAGTGATTTCTTCCCGAAATTCTTGATCTCGAGAAGTTCGGTCGTCTTCTTCATGACCAGGTCGCCCAGCGTGTTGATGCCGGCCTTCTTCAGGCAGTTGCGTGACCTGACAGAGAACTCGAGATCCTTGATGAGAATGTCATGGTGACCCTTTTGCGGGGTCTCTTTCTTCTGGGAAGAAACCATGACGAGGTCTTCCTTTTTCACGGGCTTCTCGTCTTCGTCGCCCTCTTCTTCTTCGATCTCTTCTTCGAGTTCGATATCGGTAAAGAGGTCGATGTGAGCCTTCAGGAACTTGGCGGCGAGCTCGATGCACTCGGTGGGATCCATGCTGCCGTTGGTCCAGACCTGAAGGATCAGCTTGTCGAAATTGATGTCCTGTCCGACGCGAGCGTCCTCGACGTTGTACATCACCTTCGTGACCGGCGAATACTGTGAATCGACGAGTATCAGGCCAATCTGCTGGCTGCTTTCCTTGTGCTGATCAGCAAGCTGATAGCCGCGGCCGCGCTTGAAGGTGATATCCATACCAAAGGTTATATTTCCCGTGACATGGGCGATATGAGCACCTTTGTCGATGATGGTGAGATTCGCGTTCTCGGCGATGTCAGCCGCGGTGACCTGGCAGGGGCCCTTCACTTCGAGCCGCACGGTCAACGGTTCGTCCTGCTCCAGGCTCACGACGAGTTTCTTGAGGTTGAGGACGATCTCGGTGACATCCTCGACGACGCCGGGAATGCTGCAGAACTCATGCAGCACACCGTCG
>JAKJFL010000589.1:0-2623 GCA_022704935.1 Candidatus Rifleibacteriota bacterium | reverse complement strand
GCCCTTTTCTTTGTAGGCAAGGCCGAGCCGGTAATGCGCGCCGGCATTTTCCGGGTTGATCGCGACCGACCTCTTCCAGCGAACGAGATTCTGGTCGTCGATGCCTTTCAATCGATATATAACTTCTAGATTATAATGAGCGAACGAGTCGTAGGGGTTCAGGACGAGAACCTTCCTGAACTCGATGATCGCCTCGTCATACATTTCCTTGTTCTTGTAGGCCGAGGCAAGTTTGTAGTGCGCTTCGGCGTTGTCCGGATGAGCGGCGACCTCGACGCGGTATCTCTCGATCATGAGGTCCATTTCCGACCGCGTCCGCACGGGAGGGGCGACTTTATCGGCCATATCGCGGGCCTCGCCCTTCTTTCGGAGCTCCGCCGCTTTTCGCCAGTGCGTGACGGCCTGGTCGTTCTGCCCCTTCACGTCGTAGATCTCGCCGAGCATGTCATGACACCGCGACAGACCCGCGTCGAGATACAGTGCCCGTTTCAGCTCTCCGACGGCTTCGTCGAGCATGCCGCGATCCTTGTAGGCGAGACCGAGATTGAAATGCAGCTCGGCGTCGTTCGGATTGAGCCCGTTTTCCAGCTTGAACTCGTCGATCGCTTTCTGTGTGTCATTCTTCTTCCGCAGAACGGTTCCGATATGGAAGTGGAGGCGCGGATACTTCGGGTCCGTCTTGAGGGCTCGCCGGAACTCCTGCAGGGCGGCGTCGTCCATCGATTTTTTGAAGAAAGACTGGCCGAGCAGCACGCGTGCTTCGGTCATGTCGGGGCTGATATCGAGGACACGCTTCAGCGCCTCGATCGCCTCGTCGTTGCGGCCGGCGTGAAAGTGGGCGAGACCGACGTTCAGGAATGTGAAGGCGTTGTCGGGATTCAGCTCGATCGAGGTGCGAAGAACCGTGACGGCCTCGTCATACTGTTTCATCGAGATCATGGCCCGGCCGAGCTGGCTCAGGGCGTGCGAATCCTGCGGGTTAAGGATGATCGCTTTCTTGAACTCGACGACGGCCTTGCGCGGCCTTCCGGTCTCGAGATACGTCGAGCCGAGCGCAAAGTGGGCGTAGGCGTAATCGTGGTTCAGGTCGATTGCGTTCCGGAACCGGATGACAGCCTCGTCGTAAAGCTTCTTGAGCTTGTAGATGAGGCCGAGCTGCAGGTGCGCGAACGCGAAGTCGGGCTTGAGCGAGATCGCCTTCTTGAAGCGGATGATCGCCTCGTCATACATGCCCTTCTGTTTGTAGATGATGCCGAGGTTCGAGTAGGGAAAGGCGTAGTTCGTGTTGAACATGATCGCCTTCTTGAACTCGGTGATGGCCTCGTTGAGCATGCCCTTGTTCTTGAACGCGAGCCCGAGAAAATTGTGCGCGTACGCATCCTTCGGATTGATCGCGAGGGCTTCGCGATAGATACCGATCGACGTGTCGGTCTCACCGGTCATCTCGACCGCCCGCGCGAGCTGGTAATACGCGAAAAAGTCGCGGGGATTGGCCGCGATGCGCTTCTTGCAGTCGTTGATGATCTGATCGTATTTTTTGTCGATCATACGCGCCTCCAGGGTATTGTCAGGGGACCCATTCCAGGGTGCGGAACGGTTCGATACGCTCGCCTCGGGCGATTTTCAGGATGTCCTCGCCCATGTTCGGGAAGATCGGCCGTCCGGCCAGTTCGTCGGCCGTGAAAAAGTCGACGCCTTCGACACGTGGGTCTTCACCCGCGCCGAGCGTCGAAAGATCGGGATTCACGGCCTCGAAGATGGGAAACTGGATGTGCCGGCCGGCTGCGCGATTCATCGTCTCGCGAAGCCCGAGGAACTTCAGCCCGGAAACGGCGATGCGAAGCTCTTCCCGTAACTCGCGGCGGGCCGTTTCCTCGAGGGGTTCGAATGCGTCCTGTCCGCCTCCGGGAAGCAGCCAGTATCGCCGGCCTTCCTTGAGATGCCGGACGAAACAGAGACGCCCGTCCGGATGGCGCAGGGCGACGGTCACGCGGACGCGGACGACAGGTGCGGACGAATCGAGCATATGTTCCCCCTTTCCTGTTATCGGCAGGGGTGGGGAAGCTCTGCAGCCCTATTTTCGAAACTCTTCGCTGCCGATGTTTCGCAGATGTGCCTCGTCGAACAGCCGGTCGATGGTCGACTGCAGACGCTTGGGAACGAAGAGCGCCTTTCTGGGAGAGGATGGCGAGAGCTGCGGGATGTTCATCAGCTGATACTCGTGGTTGAATTTGACGAGAAGATTCAGGGCCCGCAGAAGGTCGGAAGGGGTCTGGAACCGGTACAGGATGTAGGATTTCGTCGCCGGGCGCTTGTGATACACATATTCGCCGTGGATGAACAGCTTTTCGAACTCGTCGTCGCCCTTCCAGTGGAGAGTTTCGGTCGCGCTCGTGAAGAACATGCCGCCAGGATCGAGGGCCTTGTAGATCCGTTCGGTCAGGGCGGCCTTGGTCGCTTCCTTGAAATAGATCATCGTGTTACGGCAGAAGATGACGTCGAATTGCCTGTCGGGCCAGACGTCGAGCAGGTTGAGGTGTTCAAACCTGACCAGTGCCGCAAGTTCGGGTTTGACGCGGAACTCGCCGGAGCCGGTGGGCGCGAAATATCTGGTGATGAGGAT
>JAKJFL010000588.1:0-2629 GCA_022704935.1 Candidatus Rifleibacteriota bacterium | reverse complement strand
CCTGCCTGCAACGAAACGGAACCGCCCGAAAGAATCCGGAGATGCGACAGGGAGACGAATGACGGCGTGAGATAGCCCAGTGAAAAAACGACGAGGGCCGCCGCGAGGCCGTTTCCGATGAAGCGTTGAAGAAACGTTGCGAGCACGGCGATGGCGATGGCGATCATGTTGGCCTGGATACCCTTTGTCCGTGAAGCTGCGGGTGCCGGGACATCCGTCCTGAGTGGGTCTGGCGAGGCATGCGCCGCGGCAAAACCCTGACGAAGAGCCTGGCAGATGGCTTCGACCGAGACGGTGGCGTGCGTCAGGCCTTCGATATCATCGCCCGGGACGAGGGGTTCATCGGCCGTTTTTCCGGTAAACTGCCCGAGAAACCAGTCGGAATCGATCCCGGCGACAAACGTCGGCGTTTCGTTGTGGCCGAGAATTTGCACGCCTGTGATGTGGCCCGTGTCGTCGAAGCCCGCCACGAGATCGATGGCCCCCGCATACCCAGCCGGGCGCGGAGAAAGAAAGGCGCTGAAAACGGCATGCCATCGCACGTTTCCCGTGTCATCCATGCCTTCGAGCCTGCAGGCCCCGTGAGTAGAGGCTCGCAGAGTGAGCCCCGCAGGGCTGAGCGCCCGGGCGGCCGATTCCCAGCCTGCCGGAAGATCGCCTCCGGAGCCGGCCAGGGAGGGCGACAGGGCCGCCATGCGGGCGCCGTGAAGCCAGACGAGAGCCAGCAGGAGAAACGTCACTCCGGCAAAGACGTCATGTGTCTTCGCTCTCAAAATTCATCCTCTTCGCTTCTGTTTCGGTGGTATAGTGAAGCGACTCCATGATACCCGTTTCGAAGTGAATCTGAAATGAAATTTCCCGCCCTTTCCGATATCTTTCATCTTCTTCTCGATAATCTCACCAGCTCCGAATACGAACTGCGCAAGGCGGCCCTCACGGCGTTGAGCAGACTGCGCGGGGAAGCCGCCGCCGAAATTCTGTTCGAACGGTTCAAGAGCGACAATCTCGACGACTATCTTACCTTTGCGCTCACCAGAATGAGTGCCGACAAGTCGGCAAAACTGTTGCTGCAGGCGCTCCACGATACACACGTCGAGACCAGACTTGCCGCGGCCGACGCCCTGTCGCGGCTCAATGCCGACGAAGCGGTTCAGGTGCTCAGCGATGCGGTCGAGCAGTATCTCGCGGGGGCGGAGGGGGGCGCGGACGCGGTTCTGCTGAGCGAAGAGGCCATTTCAGGCGCCGTCAGGGCCCTTGGCAGACTCGGCACGCCCATCTGCATGGCGTTGATGCGCAAGCTTCTCATGAAGGAGACGAATCCACGCATCCGTGCGACGGTTCTTGCCGCAATCATTCCGCGAATGAACGACTCGATGCAGACGATCGTCGTCGGGTTTCTCAAGGACGAAGATCCCCGCGTCCGGGCGAATGCCGTCGAGGCGCTCCAGGCGCTGAAGACTCCTTCCATCATAGCCGTTCTTCAGCCGTATCTCTACGATCCGCACCAGCGTGTGCGCGCGAACGCCATCAAGGCCGTCTGGCAATACGGGGATTTCGAGGTTTCCGCCACGCTCAAGGAAATGCTTGCCGACAAGGACAAGCGACAACGCGTCTCGGCCATCTACGCCATCGGTGAGATCAGGCTCGGGGGTTTCCAGAAGCATGTTCTGACGGCGCTCAGAGACGGAGACGCGGATATACGTCGAAACGCCCTCATCGCGATCCGGAAGATGTCCGCCGGTGCCCAGACCCCGATTCTCGAAACATTGAGGGAAAGCGTGCTTCCCCTGCTGGATGACCAGGAGCCTGCTGTCAGACTCCAGGCTGTCACCGCGCTGGAAGCGACGATGGGCGGCGACTGCTTCATGCCCCTCGTCAAACTTCTTCTCACGGAAAAAGCGGCCGGGGTTCTCGCTCAGATCATCGAAACGCTCGGCCGGTGCGGAAAGGCGGAAACGCTCTCGATCATCGAACCCTATCTCGACAACGCCGAAGCGCAGGTCGCCATCGCCGTTCTGAACGTCATCGCCGGCATCGACCAGGCCGGGGTGACCTCCGCGGTCATAGGATCGGTCCGCAGAGGCATGAAACACCCCGATGTCCGAGTCAGGCGGAAAACGGTCGAGACCCTGTGGAAACTCGGTGCCGCCGACGTTCTCGACGAGGTGTGCGTCGGACTTCGGGATGTGGGTCTGGAGGTCCGCAAGGTGTTTCTGCAGTGTTTCGGGGAAGTCTGCGCCGAAGTGTCGAGATCTGGCGGTGAGCTTCTCTCCAGGTTCGAGGGCGAGCTGAAGGCCGCTCTCGCGGGGCACCGAACAAAGCTCGAAAAAAGCCGTTCGTCGGCCGTCGAAGCCAATGCCCAGAAGCGTTGGAGCGTGGTGGCCGACCACATTCGTTCCGGACGCAACGGCGAGGCGATTGCCGCTCTCGAGCAGCTGTTGAAGCTCGTTCCCCGTCATGTGCAGGGATGGATGGCGCTCGGCGATCTGGCGCACCGGGGCGGCGATCTTCGCCGGGCCGCCGACTGTTTCCGGTCCGCCCTGGCCCTCGAACCAAACCTGCCGAAGGCGCTGTATGCCCTGGGCCAGATCCACCACACGAATGGCGAATGGAAACCGGCGGCCGAGGC
>JAKJFL010000587.1:0-2629 GCA_022704935.1 Candidatus Rifleibacteriota bacterium | reverse complement strand
GATTTGGCCGAGAAATTCGTTTCGTGTATACTGCCGTTTGCCCGTTAGGATTGCATTTCGATGTCATTGTGCCGTCAGAGGCGTTTCGACATCCCCGGAAAACCGGGCATGAGAGAGTAGGATATGGAAGATGAATGTTCGGACATCCGGCTTCACGATTCTCGAGATGCTCGTCGCAGCAGTCGTCCTGTTCCTTCTGACCACACTCATTTTCTCGTTCATCCGCCATTCTTCCACAGCCAGCACATCCCTTGCGACACAGAACACCTTTCAAAGCGTCTGCGCAAAACTCACCGACCAATTACGTCAGGATCTCGGTTCGGCAAGCGAAGTCACCATCACCAGCCACGGAATCGATTTGCAGCGCTATACCACATGGTCGAGCGGAACCGGCCTTTCAACGGAACGAATCATCTATTCCGCCGATGAAAGCGGCCTTCTTGTCGACCGCGCCGGAAAAGTCTCTCGCCATGATCTCGACTCTGTCCGGAAAGCAATTGTCGGGACGCTGGAATTCAATACCGTCATCAAACACATGCCAGCATCATCGACTTCCGACATGGCGGTCGTCGAGATCGCCATCCGCATCGTGCCCAACCATCGGGCTCCCATTCCCGGATTTACCCATCTCATCTCGATCAATACCTCCGCGCGAGTGAAAGCAACTGCGGTTCCGGAACCGAACGAGAACCTGAAGTGAAGTCCGCGCAAACACATTCGCACATTCGCCAATAGCGGCACATGTATTTTTGTCACTTTTTTTCGAGGGCTCTGGTTAACCATAAAGAGGAGTGAGTTTCTTCCCACATATAGGAAGAATGAGGTCGCCAAACGCATGGAACAGAATACCGGAAACCGTATTTTGCTCTCGAGAAACGAGAAGCACGGATTCATCTTGTTTCACGTTCTGGTTGTAGGCTCATTGCTCCTGTTCCTCGGCCTCGTCTTTTTCTTTTTCGCAAATCGACAACATGCGAACATCCATATTCAGGCAAATACCGAAATGGCGCATTTTCTTGCCGAGTCGGGGCTCAACGTGACGACCGCCGCTCTCCGGGGCAATGAGTTTTCAATCCTGAAGAGTCTTTTTTCGCAATCATCCCTTCCCTCGACAATTCCCCTGAATCCTCTCTTTCCGAAAAGTTGGAGCCTGCAACTGAATCAACTCGCAAAAGAAGCGGATCCGACAGCCTCGCTCCAGGTAAAAGCCTGGATTCACGATCTGATTCAGACCGAGACGGATCCCACCCTCTGGCAAGATCCGACCGCGTTCAACGGGTGGCTGTCGGTCGAATCCCGAGGTGAATATCGCGGATTCCAGCGAACGCTGACGGTCCGAAAGAAAGTCACATGCGGAAGCGCTCTTCCACCGGTCACCTCCAAATTCACCCTGCATCTCCAGGATGCCCACCAAGGCAAGGATGGTTCTCAGAACACCGTCCGAAACGATCTGCAAGGCACGCTTCTGAAAGGGCCGCGACCGATCGTGTGTTTCAATCACAACACTCCAGACAATCCCATCGAGCCCCGTGCGGCATCCGCATCTGCCGGTGACGCATCGCCGCCCGACGCATTCGCAGAGCGCGGATGGATTTGGCTGGGCGGAAAGCGTGTCCGTCTGAATCTGGCCGCCGGAACCGGCAATTTCGGCGAGCTTTTTCACTTTTCGCATGATCAAACTGGGAACACCCCTGTCGCGATCAGTTTCAAACTGTCAGCCGACCTTCTTCCCCGCGCATTTTCCTCACCGCTCTCCCTTTATTGGGATCGCGTCGACATCGACCCCATGCGTGAAGTGCAGTATCGGTTGGGCCAGGAGTTCGTTCTTCAGGGATTTTACGACAAGAGTGACGTTCCGGGCCTCGAGGCCATGTTTGACAACGGCGTTCTATCACATGACGAACGAACACGTTATGGGGTGAAGTCCTCGGCATATCGCCTTTTCGGTGATGCAAGGCCGGGATATCGTTCCAGAACGCGTGTTTTGGGAAACGTCTTCGCCGCCTTTCCCCTGTTTTCGAACCTCGAAGTCTCCCCTCTTGAATCCGATGTCCAGGCATCGTTCCAGAGTCAGACTCCACCTCCGGTATTTCTTCTGCCCTCGATGTCTTCGAGGAATTTCGATCCTTCCAAGCAGGTGACGGAGTTCCGTAACCGCCATTTCGGCGGTCCGGTCCTCGCCATCAAAGAACTCACAGAGTCTCATGCGGAATATCGCACCATCATGAGCCGAATCATCGAAATTCCGTTCTGCACGACAGCCGGTTTCTTGGAAAAAGCCGCCCACCCCCTCGTCAGCGACGAACTTTCGGATCAAAGTCCGGAAAACCCTTTGATTTTGGAAAGAGACCGCCAGCCCCTGTATCGGGGTCCCCCGGACGCCAGAAGTCTCGTGAGCGTCGTCGAGCGTCGCGCCCAGAAGGAAGTCGGTTCCGTTCCCGATTTCTGGAATACCTTTTTCGATCGCCGAAAACAACGTCTCATGCTGCGTCACATCGTTCGCATTCAAAATCCTCTGCGCCAAGAGATGGTCATACCGCCCCTCGAGTGCCCGGCTCCGCTCGTCGTCGATCAGGGCGGAATGATCATTCTCGAAGAAGGCAATCTCCTCCTGCGAGGGGTGAAACTG
>JAKJFL010000039.1:0-12289 GCA_022704935.1 Candidatus Rifleibacteriota bacterium | reverse complement strand
CAGCGAGCCGCTTGGTATATCATGCGAAACATATTCCTTCGATCTCGAGCTGACCCTGCTTCCGGTGAAAAAATCGAACAACGAGACGGCATCCGTCCTCTGCCTGCTCAAAAAGGCGCGACGCGCCGGAGAAAAGACCGATGGAAAGCAGCGGCAGAAGCACGAGACCCACGCGCATCCCGACTCCGCTCAGGCTCTCCCCGTGGAACTGCCTGCCGTGCAGCAGGAAGAACAACCGTCCCAGCCCCTTCCCGACCCGCCGCCAGTCGCGCCGGAGCAGCCCTCAGCCGCGCCCGACACGGGATCACTCCGGCCCCATGGCGACCACCAAGGCCGCTCCTCCGATGCGAAGCGCACCCGAAAAAGCTGAAGGTGATGAAATCCATTCTGCGCACGACCGGAGCAACGGTTCTCATCGTCTTTCTCGCCGCCTTCTTCTTTCAGGATCATCTCGTGTTTTTTCCGGCAAAGTTGACGGAACCCCCGCTCCTGCCATCGATTCCCGGAAGAACGCTCACCCACGTTGCATTTTCCGCCGAGGACGGCACCACCCTGGCTGGGGTCTGGATGGAAACGGAAACCGCCTCCGGAACGGCTTCGTCCACGAGGCCTGTCCTTCTTTTCTCGCACGGGAACGCGGGGCATCTGGGCAACAGGTTGTCCAGACTCGAGGCATTCTCGGCTCTTCCGATCGACGTGCTGCTCTATGACTATCGTGGATTCGGCCAGAGCGACGGCCGCCCGAGCGTTGCCGGTGTCAAAAAGGACATTCAGGCAGCCCTGGCGTATCTGCTGAATCAGCGGAAGATTCCGATCGAACGTGTGATTCTGTATGGCGAGTCGATCGGCGGCGGGGTCGCAGCCTGGCTCGCGGGCGATCATCTCGCGGAAATCGGCGGCATCGTCGTGGAATCGGGTTTTCGGTCTTTGAAGATACGCGCGGGCAGCCGGTTCCCAATCATCGGGCCGTTGGTTCTTTCGGATGATCTTCCCAGCGAAGCCATTCTGTCCAAATATGTCGGGCCGCTGCTCGTGATCCACTCGCGCGACGATCGCGTCATCCCGTTCGAAGACGGCAGGGCGCTGTTCGACGTCTGCCCGTCGAAAAAGAAGCGCATGTGCGAACTCACGGGAGTCGGGCACAATGACCCCGTCTGGGAGAGGCCGGATTACATGGTCGCCTGGCGCGATTTCCTGGCCGACGCGTTTCCCGAAGCCCGCTGACCTTCCGTCGTTTCCAGATCAGGATTTGTTCGACGAAAACGCGTTGCGCCAAAGGCGGCTTTCGAACAGGACGAGCAAGGTAATGACCTCCAGCCGGCCCGCCCACATGAGAAAGAAATATATCGCCTTGGTCGCGGTCGTCAGGCCGGCGAACGTGCCCATCGGGCCGATTGGTCCGAAGCCGGGGCCGATGTTGCCGAGCGTTGCGATGGCGCCAAGAAAACCGATGTTCAGATCGTTCTCCAGCATCGAAGCGAGAACTCCCCCAATGAGAAACAAGGTGAAGTAGCTCGCGATGAAGCCGATGATCGGCTGGAACTCGGCATCGGAAAAGACCCGGCGGCCCAGCCGGATAGGGATCACCGCTTTGAGATGAATCGCGCGCGTGAGTTGCCGCAACAGGAAGCGTCCCAGGAAGAGGGCCCGAATGACCTTGATCCCGCCTCCGGCCGAACCGGAGCAGCCGCCGACGAGCATCAGGAAAACCAGCACGACTTTCGACCGATCTGTCCAGAGACTGAAGTCTGCCGAAGCAAACCCGGTCGTAGTCATGATGCTGATATTCTGAAAGAGGGCGGTCCGGAGAGAGGCCAACGACCATTCCCCTACGGCCGGTTCATAGCCCAGAAAGACGAACAGAACGATCGTCGTGACCGCCAGGATCACCACATATCCGCGCAGTTCGACGTCTTCCCAGAGGGCTCGCACATTTCCGCGCAGGGCACGCACCTGCAAGGTGAAGTTGGCACCCGCGAGAAACATGAACACGATGATAATCCACTCGACCGCGGGATTGTTATATCCCATGATACTCTGTCCGTGCGGAGAAAAACCGCCCGCGGCAAGCGTCGCCATCGAGTTGCAGAGTGCATCGTTCGTGGGCATTCCATAATATATCAATAGAATTGTTTCCAGAAGTGTGAGAAACACATACCAACCCCAGAGATGCCGTGCGGTGTCTCGAATACGCGGAGTCAGTTTTTCCTTCGAAGCGGCCGAGGTTTCGGCGAAGAACAGCTGGCGCCCGGCAACCGAGAAATGGGGCAGAACGGCCACGAACAACACGAGGATGCCCATACCTCCGACCCAGTGGGTGAAGCCACGAAAGAAGAACAGCGACTGACTGAAGACGGAAAAATCGGTGAAAACCGTGGCCCCAGTCGTCGTGAAGCCGCTCATCGACTCGAACAGGCTGTCGATAAGGGAAAGGCGGCAGCACAGATAGGGAATGGCCCCGCAGACGGAAACGGCGAACCATCCCAGCGCCACTACGGCCATCCCTTCCAGACGTTCCAGGTCGTCGAAGCTTCGGCTTGGGACCAGCTTGCCGCATCGGTCGCCGAGCCACCACGCCAGGCCGGCGGTGAAGGTAAAATGAACCAGCGAAGCCCATTCCCGATAGGCCAAGGCCACCAGCAGCGGCAGGAGCATGAGGATGCCGAACGCTCGGACAATGAGCCCGATCATGGCAAGGACGAGGCGCCAGCGGATCATGCGGGCATGGTTTTCGCGACAGATGTCGGTGTGGCGCTCAGCAACTGCCGCAGATCGCTGTCATGCCCTGCTTTGCAAAAGGCTCTCAAGAAGTCTCCGGCCCTGACCTCGTCGTCGCCGTGCGGGACAACGACGTGAGCCCCTCGCCTGATGGCGGCGATGATGACCCCCTCCGGAAGCTTCATGTCTTTGAGAAGGCAGGTCGTGAATTCGGCCGGCACCTGCATTTCGAGAACCTCGGCCTTTCCTCCCTCGATCACGTTGAGCACATTCATTCCCTGACTGTTGATCATCAGCACGATGATTCGGATCGCCGCCAGCCGCGACGTGAGGGCGACATCAACCCCAACCCGTTCGAACAGAGAGTGATTCCGTGGGCTGGCGACCCGGGTGATGATCTTGCGGGCCTTGAGTTGCCTGGCCATCAGGGAAAGAAGCAGATTGCGTTCATCCCCCGTGGCGAGGGAAATCAAACAATCGCAATCGTGCAGCTGCTGAGTCGAAAGAAAGTCGAGGTCCGTCGCATCGGCGTTCAACACCATGGTACGAGGGAGCCGGGCAGCCAGATTCTGTGACCGTTCCGGAGACAGTTCGATCAGCCGCACCTCGACGTTATCCATCTCCTCGAGATTTTCCGCGAGAAGCATGCCGACATTGCCGCCGCCGATGATGATCACGTCCTGCTTTCCTCGGCGCGGCGGGTCATACCGGTTAACCAAATGGCGCATGCCAACCTCGGTGCCGAAGAAGACGACTTTGTCCCAGGCAGCCAGCGTCGTTGCCCCGCTCGGAATCAGCACTTCGTGTTCACGAACGAGAGCCACCATCAGGGTGCCTTTCGGAAGATCGAGGTCGCGTAATGGCTTTCCCACGTCGGGATGGTTCTCGCCGAGTTTGAACTCGATCAGCTTGAGCATGTCTTTTTCGACGACCTCGACATCGACGGCCCCGGGAACGGTGATGATACGGGCGATGTCCTCGGCGAGGAGTTTTTCCGGCCAGAGTATGCAGTCGATGCTGAGATTGGCACCCAGACCGCCTTTGAAGGTTTCAAAATAGTGCTCTTTATTGACGAAGCAGATCGTGCGAGCTTTTCCGAGCTGCTTCGCCGCCAGGCAACTGATGACGTTGACCTCGTCGGAATGGGCGCAGCCGATGAAGAAATCGGCTTTCGACACTTCAGCCTGCTGGAGGATATCGAGGTTGGTGGCGACTCCCCGAATGACCTGGACGTCCAGCTCCTGGAATCTTTCGCACAGCAGGGAATCGGGTTCGATCACGAACAGATCGTGCTGTGTACAGAGTTCACGCGCGAGGAGAAAACTGATTTCTCCGCCGCCGGAAAGGACGATTCTCATTGCCGATGACTCCTCAGGGGCCGCATGCCGACGCTGTCTGCCGACTGCCGGCGCACGATCGTATCACACGTCGGGGGTGCATTATACCCCATCCGCGGCGCGGAGAGAACACCAATGATCTTCTCGGGCAGGTCCACTGGTAGCATGGCGATGCGCCCCACAACACCGATTCCCAACTCACAGTATGTTGCCAGTGATTGCGGCATTGTTTCTGATGACGAAGCGGGGTTGCATTTTGTCCTTGCGTGCGTGAGAATACGTGCGCATACAGATATTGTACGGAGGATACTCGGATGCGCCCGATACTTCGCTTATTTGCTCTTCTGGCCTTGTTCTGTCTCGTCGTTACCGCCGCCCCGGCACAGGATTCCCAGGCTCCGCAGCCTGCGGGGAAAAAGATCAAGGCCGGTTTCGTCTACGTCGGGCCGGTCGGTGATTTCGGCTGGACGAACGCACACGATCTCGCCAGGCAGCAGATGATGAAGATCTTCCCCTGGCTCGAGACGACGTTCGTCGAGTCTGTCGCCGAAGCCGACTCGGCGCGGGTGATCGATCGTCTGGTCAACGAAGAGAAATGCGACGTCATCTTCACCACCAGCTTCGGATACATGAATGATACCGCCGCCGCAGCGGCGCGGTACCCTGACCGCACCTTCATGCACTGTTCCGGCTACAAGCGCGGCCCGAACCTCGGCACATATTTTGCCGAATTATATCAGTCGTATTATTTGAACGGTCTCATGGCCGGCGCTCTCACCAAGAGCGGCAAACTGGGCTACGTCGCGGCGCATCCCATTCCAGAGGTCGTCCGACACATCAACGCATTCGCTCTCGGGGCGCGCGAGGCGAACCCCAACGCCCGCGTCCAGGTGAAATGGCTGTTCTCCTGGTATGACCCGGCCAAGGCTCGCGAAGCCGCGGAAGCCCTCGTGGCCGAAGGGTGTGACGCGCTCGCCTTTTCCGAAGACTCGCCGGCGGTGATCCAGGTCGGCGAAGAACACACTCAGAAGGGGAAGCCCGTCTTCACGTTCTCGCACTACAGCCCGATGCAGAAGTTCGGCGAGCACTCGGTCGTCTCCGGCCAGCTCGTCGACTGGAGTGTGATGTATGAATCGATTCTCAGCTCGATGTACACCGGCACCTGGAAGCCGAACGATCTCTGGTGGCTCCTGAAGGAAGGCGCCTGCAAGATCGGCGGGGCGGAGGGCGTGCAGGTGAACCCCGTCTTCGTCGAACCGCTCAAGGCCGTCGCGATCACCGACCCCATCCTGGGCGCGACGAATGTATACGATCTTGTATTGAAAAGAATCGCCCAGATGAGCGAGCCGACCGTGCTGTTCGACCCCTTCACCGGCCCGATCAAGGACCAGGCCGGCACGCTCCGTATCAAGGCCGGCGAGCGGGCGTCGCACGATACCCTCTGGGCCGTCGACTGGTTCGTCGAAGGCGTCGACGCGACCCTGCCGAAGTGAGCGCATCCCACCAGCGCC
This sequence comes from Candidatus Rifleibacteriota bacterium, assembly GCA_022704935.1. Classification (GTDB taxonomy): domain Bacteria; phylum Muiribacteriota; class Ozemobacteria; order Ozemobacterales; family Ozemobacteraceae; genus MWAR01. The sequence goes on along the minus strand of JAKJFL010000039.1, from coordinate 6,723 downwards.
TCGAGATGCTCGGCATCTCGAAGCGCTTCGGTTCGGTCCAGGCGAATTATCTCGTCAACCTCTCCGTGACCGCCGGCGAGGTCGTCGGCCTGCTCGGCGAGAACGGCGCCGGCAAGAGCACCCTGATGAACATCCTGTACGGCCTTCACCGTCCCGACGCGGGCGCCATCTTTCTCGACGGTGTTCAGATCGATGTTTCTTCTCCGGCAGTCGCGCGGGTATACGGTATCGGCATGGTCCATCAGCATTTCATGCTTGTACAGAACCATACCGTCGCGGAAAACATCGCACTCGCGCTTTCCGACGCCCCAGCATGGAACCCCGTTCCGTTCGCCCGTGCGAAGATCGAGGAGTTCGGCGGCCGGTACGGCCTGAAGATCGATCCCGCCGCGCGGATCAGCGACCTTTCCGCCGGCGAGCAGCAACGCGTCGAGCTGCTCAAGGCGCTGATGGGCGGAGCGAAATGGCTCGTCCTCGACGAGCCTACTTCCGTCCTCACCCCCCGCGAGGCCGACGAACTGTTCATCCTCCTGAAGCGGATGACGGGCGAAGGCCATGGAATCATCTTCATCAGCCACAAACTCGACGAGGTGCTCGCGATCACCGACCGGGTCGTCGTCCTCCGCCACGGCAGGCCGGCGGGCGAGTGCCGGACGAAGGACGCCGACCAGGCCTCCCTCGCTCGTCTGATGATCGGCCGTCAGATCGACAAACCATCGATCACGAACCTGACCGTCCCCGGAGACCCTGTACTGGAAGTCAGTGGTCTGAGCTCGGCGGGAAGCCGCGGCCCCCTCACCGTGAACGGCGCGAGTCTGACCGTGCGAGGCGGCGAGATCGTCGGCATCGCTGGTATTTCGGGAAACGGCCAGCGTGAACTTCTCGAGACGATCGCGGGATCGAGACCCGCATCCGCCGGAACGATCCGCCTCTGCGGCACCGATATCACCTGCTATGACGTCCGAGCAAGGACGGCAGCGGGCCTCGCCTTCGTTCCCGAGGACCGTCTTCACACCGGCACGGTTCCCTCGTTCAGCCTAGTCGAAAATGCGATTCTCCGCGACGCCCACCGGGAGCTCTTTTCCCGGCACGGGTTCCTCGACAACGCCAAAGCCCGCGAGCGTTCTGAGAGGCTCATCTCCGAATACGAGGTGGCGGCGCCCGACTCCGACACGCCATTGAGGACGCTTTCAGGCGGCAACATCCAGAAGTTCCTGCTCGGCCGGGAGCTGGACGCAGCGCCAAAACTCCTTCTTGCGGCCCATCCGACTTACGGCGTTGATATCGCCGCGGCAGCGGTCATCCATCGGGTCATTCTGGAACGGAAATCAGCCGGCGCCGCGATTCTTCTCGTATCCGAAGATCTCGACGAGCTCCTGGCTCTCTCCGACAGAATCGGCGTGATGTTCCGGGGCGAGCTCCGGGTCATGTTTCCGCGCGAAAAGGTGACTCGCGAGCGCATCGGCCTCCTCATGGGCGGCGCGCCTGCCACGAGCGAGGAGTTGCGATGTTGACGTCGAAATGGCGCCTGGAGGCGCTCTCCCACCCGTCATCGGTTCGCGTCGGGACAACGATGGTGCTCTCCATCCTGGCCGGCCTGTCGCTGGGATGCCTGCTCTTCCTGGTGATGGGCGTCTCACCGGTCACTGCGATGACGAAGATTGCCGCCGGCTCTTTCGGAAGCTGGTATGGCTTCAAGGAAACCCTGACGAAGGCCGTCCCGCTCACCCTGATCGGTGCCGGTCTCGCGATCTGTTTCCGGGCCCGCATCTGGAACATCGGCGCCGAAGGCCAGCTCCTGTTCGGCGCGGTCGCGGCCACCTGGGTCGGCCTGGGGGTCGGGCAGCATCTTCCCGGCTGGCTCGGCATCGCGGCAATGTTCGGGGCCGGGGCGTTCGCCGGCGGCATCTGGGCGGCAGTTCCCGCGTTCATGCGCGTCAGGTGGGGGGTGAACGAGGCGGTCAGTTCGCTGCTGCTCAACTACGTCGCCGCCGAGTTCGTCCAGTTCCTCATCTACGGCCCCTGGAAAGGCAAGACCCAGTTCGGCTTCCCCTACTCCGACGACCTGCCGAACGCGCTCTGGCTGCCGACCTTTTATGGTTCGCGCCTGTCGTGGTTCCCGCTCGTTCTCGCCGGAGCGGCCGTGGTTCTTCTCACCGTGATCTCGACGAAAACCCGTTTCGGATACGACGTTCGCGTCGTCGGTGAAAGTCCGGAAGCGGCGGCCTATGCAGGAATCCCCTTCGGCCGGACGGTGTTTTCGATCATGTTCCTGAGCGGCACGCTTGCCGGCATCGCCGGGGCAATCGAAATCGCCGGCGTTCATCATCATCTGACATATCCCTGGTCCATCTCGTCGGGATACGGCTTCACGGCGATCCTGACGGCGTTTCTCGCAAGGCTGAACCCCGGCTGGACCTGGTTTTCCGCGATTCTCTTCGGGGGCCTGCTCGTGGGCGGCGACGTGATCCAGACGTCCCTCGGCCTTCCTTTCGCCACCGTGAACATCTTCAACGGACTCGTCCTGATCGCCATTCTGGCCGGCGAGTTCATGATCGGCCACCGGCTCGTCCGCATCCAGCACCCCGGAGACTCCCGATGACGGAACTCATCGCATCGGTCATCAGCCGCAGCATCGCCGCGAGCACCCCTCTTCTGATAGGCACGCTGGGCGAGATTCTCGCGGAACGCGCCGGCGTCATGAATCTCGGCGTCGAGGGGATGATGGCCTTCGGCGCCGTCACCGGCTTCGCCATCGCCCTTCACACGCAAAGCGCCTGGCTTGGACTGCTCGCCGCCATCTTCGCGGGGGCCCTTCTGGCCTTCATCCACGCGGTGCTCACGGTGAAACTGCGGGCCAACCAGGTCGTTTCCGGCCTCGCCCTGACCACCCTGGGGCTCGGTCTCAGCGGCCTCATCGGCAGAAAACTCATCGGGAAACCGCTTCAAGCCAAGTTTTCCGGTCTCGACATCCCTCTGCTCGGCGACCTTCCCGTCATCGGGAAAGCGCTGTTCGGTCACGACATCCTCGTCTACGGAACGCTCCTGGCGACGGTTCTTCTGTGGCTGTTTCTCTACCGCACGAAATACGGTCTCGCCGTCCGCTCGGCGGGCGAAAATCCGCTTGCCACCGAAACGATGAGCGTCGATATCGTACAGCTTCGCATGCTTTTCGTCGTCATCGGCGGCGCGTTCGCCGGAGCGGCGGGCGGGTATCTCTCCCTCGCCTACATCCCGGCCTGGATCGAAGGCATGACGGCCGGCCGCGGCTGGATCGTCGTCGCCCTGACGATGTTCTCCCTCTGGGACCCCCTCCGCGCGCTCGCCGGCTCGCTGCTGTTCGGCGGGCTCTTCGTCGGCCAGTATTTCCTGCAGCCGTACGGCATCTCGCCGAACCTTCTGATGATGCTTCCCTACCTGGCAACCCTCGCCGCTCTCGTCCAGGGGGCGACCGCGTCGACAACCCGCGGCCGGAGCGCACCCGCGGCGCTCGGCATCCCGTATGAACGGGGCGAGCGATAAGCGAAGCCGTACCAGTTGCGCATCGGCACGAAGTTGTGTAGGATTCCAGCGCGCTGAGTTCACGTACACCTGGAGAGGATGCTTCCGGATTGAGAGGACGCGCCTGCGCAGCTCGTTGTCGGGCATTCCTCGTGCGGGGACTCACTCGGAAGCGATCGGTACACCGGTTGGTTCATCGTATACGCGAGGATATCTTCATCCGACAACAGGAGCTTCAGTACAATGCCGCAGAGAGAGAAATCGAAACAGCCACCTGCCGACCATCTCAAAACCGAGGGCAGTGAGAAACAACCCCATCGCGAACACTGGGGATCGAGAGTCGGCCTGATTCTCGCCATGGCCGGAAACGCCGTCGGACTCGGCAACTTCCTTCGGTTCCCCGCCAAGGCGGCGGCGAACGGCGGCGGCGCCTTCATGATTCCCTACTTCATCGCGTTCCTGATTCTCGGCATTCCCCTGATGTGGGTCGAGTGGGGCATCGGCCGGTATGGCGGCTCGATCGGCCACGGCACCATGCCCGGCGTCATGCACCGCATCGTGAAAAAGCCGATCGCGAAGTATCTGGGCGTGCTCAGCATCATCCTCGGGCTTCTGACGGCCGTCTATTACTGCTATATCGAGTCCTGGACACTCTCGTTCAGCTGCTTCTCCGTCGCTGGCCGGTACAACGACATCCCCGGCGCCGACATGTCGGAAAAGCGCGTGGAAATGGGGCGCTTTTTCAAGGAGTATCTCGGCATCCATGAAAAGGTGAAACTTTCGACGACCGCCACGGCGCGAGACATTGCCGTGGTGTCTGAGTGCACGAACGCTTCCGAGGTCACGCCGGAACTGAAATACGATCCCATTCGCGACGGCGAGTGGAACTCGTTCGATTCGAGCCTCGATCGATCGAAGCGGCCTTACGTCGAGGCGACCCTCAAAAACAAATACTTCAAGAATGGTAGTATTGCATATATATTCTTCCTGATATCTATATCCCTGAACTTTTATTTTCTGTACCGCGGGTTGTCGGGAGGCATAGAGCAACTTGGAAAGATCGGCATGCCGATTCTGTTCGTCTTCGCGATCATCCTCGCCATCCGCGTTCTGACGATGGGCCGCCCCGAGGGGTGCAACTGGAGCGTCCTCGACGGCATGAACTTCCTCTGGGTGCCCAAGTTCGACCAGCTCGGCCAGGCATCCGTCTGGCTCGCCGCGGCGGGACAGATTTTCTTCACCCTGTCGCTTGGCCAGGGCGCGATCCAGGCATACGCCAGCTACCTGTCGAACAAGGACGACGTCGTGCTGACCGGGCTTTCGACGGCTTCTCTCAACGAGTTCGCAGAAGTCGTCCTGGGCGGCTCGATCGCGATTCCGGCAGCCGTCGCGTTCTTCGGTCCCGCTGTCACGACCGACATCGCCCGTTCCGGCACATTCGATCTCGGGTTCCAGTGCATGCCGCTGATCTTCACGAAAATCACGATGGGCTGGTTCTTCGGCGCCCTCTGGTTCGGTCTGCTCTTCATCGCCGGCATCACCTCCTCCGTCGCCCTGCTGACGCCGCCGATCACCTTCCTGAAGGACGAGATGAAATTCTCACATCAGAAGGCCGTCGTGACGATCACCGCGCTGACCGTCACGTTCTCGCACGCCTGCGTCTTTTTCTTCGACAGGGGCCTCGTCGACGAACTCGACTACTGGGTGGGCACTCTCGGCCTCGTCGTCTATGCACTGATCGAGATCATCGTCTTCATGTGGATCTTCGGCGGCGAAAACGCCTGGAAGGAAATCCACAAGGGCTGTGACATGAAAATCCCTCGGATTTTTTATTATATCATGAGATATGTCACTCCGCTCTACATCAGCGCGCTCCTGTTCGCCTGGGGCGTCCAGGACGGCTGGGGCATCCTCGTGATGCAAAACGTCCCGGTCGAGAACCGGCCGTATATCTGGGCCTGCCGAGTCGGCATGCTCGCCGTCACGGCGTTTTTCCTCCACCTGATCTGGAAGCGGTTCAAGGACGAAGACAACGATTCCTACTGGCTTCCGACCGCGATCTGGGGCTACCCGCTGCTCGTACTGATCGCCTCGTATCCCGGCCTTCTCGGCATCGATTCGAGCGGTCTGATTCTCCTCGTCATCTCCTGGACGGCCGTCGTGAGTCTCAGCGTCTATACGATCTTCCGCATGTGCACGACTCCGCCGAAGCGGAGCGACGATTTTCCCGACGACGCCGAAGCGGCCGCCGACAAGACTGGCGCCTGATCCCAGGGCTCCACGACAACATGCCATTCTCGAAAGCCGACCGGGAGAAACTGCTGGCCCTCTTCGAAGCGGAAGAGGGCCGGCAGGACACCCAGCTTCTCCTGCAGAATGCCGGGAAGCTCCTCGGTGACGACGCGTTTGTAACCGAACTTTTGCTCACGACCTGGCAGGAACGGCTCATGCGCGAGATCGCGAAATCCCAGGAAGTCTGGTTCTCGGCACTCGGCTGGTGGCTCGCGCGCGTCCTCATCTGGACATCTCTCGCCGCCGCCATTCTCGGCATTTACATCGGTGGCTCACGCGTTGCGGACCCGCTCACCTGGGCACTTCTGGGCGCGGCCGGGTATTATGCGGCCGTCCAGGTGCTTGCCCCCTTCCGACTTCGGAAAGAGCGGCGACACGTCGAAGCGGCTCTCGCCGCCCGGCGTGAAGCCATAGCCGACATACTGAAAAAGTATCGGTGATGTCCGGTGATGCCCCACAAGGGCGGGTTTGAAACCCGCCTCTCCGTGGTATCCGCGTGGAAGCGCCCACGAAAACGCCGTGTTTCAACGACGTTTCCAACGGAGGAATTTTCCCGGAAACGTATTGACCGGTGAAATTGGCTGCGGTACACTGGATTCATGCGTGTTTTCCGTTTTACGTCTTTCCTTCTGGCTCTTTTTCTCTTCGCCTTCCTCTGTCATCCCATCGAGGCAGCCACGCCCTGGAAGCGCCAGATGCGGATCGGGCTGTATCATCTCGGCGTGCCGCGCCAGTTTCAGGTGACTTCGGCCGACGGCGCACTCGAGGTTTACGATCCGTTCAGCCGCACCGTGCTTCTCTCGGGCCCGGCATCCTCGGCGATCGTCATCTGCCAGAACGGCCACATGCGCGTGTCCATGCACATGCGAGGCAGCGTCGCCGCCCCGTATCCCCTCGTATTTTCCTCCGTCGGCAGACAAAAACCGGCGG
>JAKJFL010000586.1:0-2634 GCA_022704935.1 Candidatus Rifleibacteriota bacterium | reverse complement strand
TCCTTGTAGTGGATTTCCCGAAGGAACTTCCGGTCTGCATCGAAAATCTGGACGCGCTTGTTCCCCGAGTCGACGACGGCGAGCTTGCCCTCAGGGCTGATGTCGATGTCGAGGGGGGTGTCGAACTGCCCCTGCTGACGGCCGAAACGACCGATGACCTCGACGAGGGCGCCGTCGGACAGGCGCAGGACCCAGATGTGGCCCGTTCCCGATCCGGCGACAAACAGGTGCCCTTTTCCGTCGAGGGCCAGGCCGACCGGTTTGTCGAGCCGCGGACCGGCCTCTGGTTTGACCTCGGCGGGCTTCGGCGTTTTCGACGAACCGGACTCCCGCTTTTTTTCCGGCGGGAAAAGCGCCGTGATCTCCGTCTCGGTTAGACTTGCAACCTGCGACGCGACACCGGGGGTCTGCCGGGTGATGGTGAAAAATTTCTTGAAATTTCCCTCGGCGGTGAGGACCTGAATGCGGTTGTTCTTCTGGTCGGCGACGATGATGTCGCCGGACGGATCGCGCAGAAGATCCTCAGGCATGATGAACTCGAGCTCGCCTTTCCCTTCATAGCCGCGCGTTACGAAGTTGGCGAACTCGAGCGCCATTGCCGTCGAACCGACAAACGAGAGAAAAAAGACGACGGCCGCGGCGAGCCACGGCCTGGACGACATCCCGGAATTCAGCGAGCGCATCAGTTGCTGATCTCCTCGACCTGAGGGAACATGAGATAGTTGTCGGAAGAAAGCTTCTCTTCTCGGCTCATACCGCCGCTGGTCACGATGCGATAGGCGTCGATCGTATAGCCTGTCACCCCGGGCCTCACGACACGTTTTTCGCCGGATTTGAGACGGCCATTCTTTTTCTTTTCGACTGGGAAACGGATTGCCTTTTCATTGCGGGTCGCGACCACGACCTGGTCGAACGGCTTGCTCGGAGCATGGAACGATACGTGGACCCGACCGTTTCCGCCGCGACAGGAGATCAACAGAGGCACGCCGAGGGTGTTCACGAAGCGGAAATTCTTGGAACCCCAGGAAATGGCCGCATCGAGGCCACGGTCGGCGTAGGGAATGCCCTCGTAGATCGAGTGGTTGTGCCGCTCGGTGATTTTCATGTTTGAAAGCAGGGCCGAGCGGTACAGGGTCGTGCTGACCTGGCAGACGCCGCCGCCCATGCCGGGAATGACACGGCCGTTCGAAATGACGCCCGCCATCTTGAACCCGTTTTTCGATACGCGCGGCCCGACGACCTTGTCGAAGTTGAACTCGGCGCCGGGGGCGAGAATTAGCCCGTCACACTTTTCGGCGGCGATGCGGAGGTTTTCGTTCCGCGCCTCGTCGTCGGCATGATCGGCATGAAGCGTCTCGAACCTGGCGAGGCAGACGCCGAAGCCGAGTTTCTGGCGCTGGGCATCGAAGCCTTCGAAGCCCTCGTCGATCTTCACGGAGATCGGAACGTTGAGCGCCGTGGCATCGGCCGCCTGGGAAGCCATGTCCTTGAGCGTCATCAGCGTGCGTTCGCGGTCGATCACACGCTTGCCGGAACCGCGGATGATGCGGAGAGGTGTGCCCTGTTTGTCGGTCGAGACCCGGGCCGGTTCGATGGCGGCCTGAAGATCGAGTTCCTGGAGGCTCGAGATGAGTGATTGCGCAAGCTGAACGTCGACATCGACGACAGGAGGCTCCTGTTCGCTGCGCTTCGAAACGCGGATCAGCTTTTGAGGCCCGAGATTCATCGTCTTCGAATCGATGGTGAACGAAACGTCGATGTCATGCAGTTTCATCTGAGCGGTTTCCGTGGAACTCATCGGTGCCTCCGAACCAGTGCTCTGCGTCTGCGCCGGCTTGCCGTTCGTACCCTGACTGCCTGGCTGGCCGCTCTTCCCCTGGAAGTAGAAAATCCCCCAGAAGAAAACGCCGAGGAAGAGGGCGATGCCAAAAATCGAGGCGGCGATGGTGAGATTCCGGCGCATGAACACAGCTCCCGCGAAAAATTTAGGCCTCTTCGTCCTTCAGAGAACGGGTCATGAGATTCTTCGCCGCCTCCCGGGGAGGCAGCGCTTCGAAGAGAACCCTGCATATTTCTTCGGTAATAGGAAGGGGAATCGTTAGTTTTTTCCCCCACGCGGCGGCCATTCGAGCCGTTTCCACGCCTTCGATGACCATGCGGCTGCCATGCGTCAGCTCGTCGAGCGTCTTCCCGCGGGCGAGCGCCTGGCCGAGCTGATGATTCCGGGAGAGGGGCGAAGAACAGGTTGCCATCAGGTCGCCGAGGCCGGAAAGGCCGTAGAACGTCGTCGGCCGGCCGCCGAGGTGCGTTCCAAGCCTGACGAGCTCGTGGAGCGCGCGGGTCAGGTATGCAGCTTTGGCGTTGTCGCCGAGACCGAGCCCGTCGACTATGCCGGCCCCGATGGCGAACACGTTTTTCAGGGTGCCGCCGAGCTCGACGCCGGTGCGGTCCGTATGGCGGTAAACCCGGAAGTGATCGTTCGAGAGAAGCTCCTGCGCCGTTCTGGACCAGGTTTCGTCAGGGCAGGCGATGACCGACGCGCCGATCTTGCCCTCGGAGAGCTCGCCGGCGAGATTCGGCCCCGACAGGACGGCGACATGGTCGGCCGTGCTTCCTGGTTCGACGCCTGACTCT
>JAKJFL010000585.1:0-2635 GCA_022704935.1 Candidatus Rifleibacteriota bacterium | reverse complement strand
AAAAAATACTGGCCCTGATCGCGAGAGCCCCTGACAGCGCTGCCCGCCACTTCGGCCGGCGGCGTTGTTTTTATGTGCCTTCGCCCGTCGAAACCCGTTCTTCCTCGAGAAGACGCGTCAGTATCTTTCCGTTCTGGGAAAGCGCGTTCGGGTCCGCACCGGCCAGCAAGGCTGCGGCATACCGGCCGACCGAGGCATACCGGTTCACGCCGACTTGTGTGGCCGGGGCGGGAAGGCTCTCCGGGAACCGTGATGCCTTGTCTTGATTCCGGAAGAACTGGAGGCGTCCGATCTTCCCAGATGCCTTGGCGGGAGCCGGCACCGGTGGGATCGAAAGGTGTTTCGCAAGCGGCTGGACTCCCGTCGCTTCGCACCAGCCGGGGTAATACTCGATGCGGTTGGCGCAGCCGCTGACCGAGAGCAGCACCGCGCGTTTGTCGTCCGTCAGCGCGATCGTGAAACGGAGCAGCGTTCCCTTGCGGTTCAGCAGGGGGGCGAACGCCGTGAGAATGTTTTCCACACCGGCTTTATAAATCTGTGGGAGCCTGAGAGGAAACATGCGCCAGGACCAGCGGGCCGACAGCGTTCGGTCGAGGCCGACCTGGCTCATCAGCGTCAGACCGCTCCCGGCGACGCTCACCTCGACCAGAGCCCTGGGCTCGATCCACTCTTCGACGAGAACCGGCCCGGCCTCGAACGCCTGGATTTTTTCGTAGAACCCCGTCAGTTCCCTGAATCCCTCCATGCGGAAGATGCCGGCCCCGTTCGAGGCGTTGCGACAGCTTTTCAGGGCAAGCGGGAACTTCTGTCGCCGGACGATCCAGGCGCTGAGTTGATCGAACGTGGCGGCCGTGGTGCCTTCGGGGGACGCCAGATTCTTCGAACGCGCGAAGGCGCGAAGGCTCGACCGATCCGTCAGGCACGCGAGCAGATCGCCGCCCAGGGAAAGCCAGGGTGAGCCTGCATCGCCCAGTTCCCGGTCGTCGAGAAGAAGCGTTTCCTCGCCGTCGTTTCCAAGGGCTGCCTGCATGACCGGCAGAAAGGGATCGTCGCCCATGAAGTGTACCATCATCCCCTCTATCGGGCGAAGGTGCGGATGTACAAAGAGGGTGTTTGACCGCTCCTCGTCCGGGACGGTCGCAAACCGTGCGAAACCGCTTTCGGCGGCGGAAGGAGCGACTGTTTCCGTAACTTGTCGGACCTTGACGGAAAGAGAGGTTCTGCGTACCCTGGGGAGGTCTGAAATACATCCGAAGGGAGCTATCCGCATGACCTTGATCCGACCCGATATCCACTGGGTGGGTGCCATAGAGTGGGCCCTCGAACATTTTCACGGCCACGAGCTGTCGGTCCGCAAGGGCTCGAGCTACAACGCCTATCTGATCAGGGACGAAAAAATCGTTCTGATCGACTCGGTGAAGTATACGCATGCCGATACCTTCGTCGCTGAAGTCGAAAAGATCGTTCCGATACATAAAATAGACTATATCATTGTGAACCATGCCGAGCCCGATCACGGAAGCGCACTTCCGATGCTGCTCGCGAAGAATCCGAATGCGACCGTCATCTGCAGCAAGGGCGGCGAGACTTCGATCAAACGATTTTATCCGGGCAACTGGAATCTGAAGACCGTCAAGACAGGCGAGACCCTGAACATCGGGAAGCGCACCCTGAAGTTCTTCGAGGCCCAGATGCTCCACTGGCCCGACTCGATGTTCACCTACTGCCCCGAGGAGAAGATCCTGTTCCCGAACGATGCGTTCGGCCAGCACTATGCCCACTCCTCACGATTCACCGACGAGGCCGACCAGTGCTCGCTCTGGCAGGAAGCGGAAAAGTATTTCGCCAACATCCTCACCCCATACTCCGGCCAGATCACCCGCAAGGTGAACGAGTTTCTAGCTCTCGGCTGGCCGATCGAGATGATCTGTCCCAGTCATGGCCTGATCTGGAGGAAGGACCCGGTCCAGATCGTGAAGAAATACATGGAATGGGCCTCCGGCAGCTGCGAACAATCGGCGGTTGTATTGTATGATTCGATATGGAAAAACACCGAGAAGATGGCCCAGGCGATCTGCGAAGGACTTGCGCAGGAAGGCGTGAGCTATCGGCTCCACTCGGCCGGCGTGTCCGACTTCAATGACGTCATGACCGACATTCTGCGGGCAAAGGCCCTCATCGTCGGCTCACCGACCCTGAACAACGGGCTGATGCCGACTATCATGCCGCACCTCGAGATGATCCGGGGGCTCCGGTTCCAGAAAAAACTGTGCGCCGCGTTCGGCACCTACGGCTGGAGCGGCGAGGCCGTGAAACGGATCGAGGAGATCCTCGGCGGCTCTGGATTCACCGTCGCCGTGCCTGGCGTTCGTGCCCAGTTCGCACCGCACGAAGCAGAGCTCGAAGCCTGCCGCAAACTCGGCCGCGAGATCGCCGCGAAAATCAAGGCTCCCTGCTGATTCGATACGCGTCATGCGCAGGCGGCCATCTCCGACGGCCGCCTGCGTCTCATCCGGTGATCATATATTGCATGGTATTGCTGGCGGTGTTCTCCGCCGCGATCGCGGAGGCGGAAACATGGCACGGCCCCTTCCCCTCCGTCCCTCCGCCGCCAGTGCGTGCCGTGGCCGTGGCT
>JAKJFL010000584.1:0-2639 GCA_022704935.1 Candidatus Rifleibacteriota bacterium | reverse complement strand
CCGATGTCCCGAAGGAAGAAGCAACTCCACGTTCCCGCCGACAGAGGAGGCAGATAACCGGCCCCGATACAGCATGTGCCCCTCGGCCACGGTCGCCGTGACCGTTCCGATCAACGAGCCCGTCCCACCTTCGATCGCAGGTTGCGAAACCTCAAACCCAAACGGTCCGGCAAATCCCGGACAAATCGCAACCAAAACATACGCGACCACTCCAAAAAAACACCGCAGGCGCGCACTGAGGTGCGCGCAGTTCAATCCGCTCTCGTTCATTCCCGGGTGTCCGCCGTGCGCACACCCCAACCCATTCCCGCTCATTCCTTCGGAGGATACCCCGCCAGGGTCAGGGCCCGCTTCGCCGCGTCGGCGGCGGCTTGGTCGGCCGCTTCGAACGTAACGGATTTCCCGGCCAGGTCGACTTCGACGTCGCCAATATCATCCACGAGCAGAAGCGCTTTCGCGATATTTTCGACACAACCCTCACATTTGATCTTTGCGATGGTCCAAGATATTTTCATTGATATATATCCTTTCGTGAGTTCACCCGCATCATGTGGTTGCCTTCAATGGCCCCACTGCATTTTTTTGCGAAGCACATGGAAGAAGTTGCGAGTATCGAATACGACGATCCGGGCCGTCTCGACAGCTCGTGTCACCTGAATCTCGTCGCCTGTCTGAAGCCCGAACCCTTCCTGGCCGTCGAGGACGAGATCGATGGTGGAATGCGTCGCCGAAACTTTCGCCGACAGGATTTCCTGGTCGGAGGTGATTACCGGTCTCGTGTTCAGGGTATGCGAATGAAGAGGGCAGATTAGAAGGGCGTTCACCCACGGCGGCACGATCGGCCCCCCGGCGGAGAGCGCATAGGCGGTCGAACCGGTCGGCGTCGAGAAGAGCACGCCATCGCCTCTGAACGAGGTGATATGGGTGCCCGAAATCGAGACGTCGATATCGATGACGCGCAGAATCGGGCCTTTGACGATGACGGCGTCGTTCAGGGCGATGCCGCGAAACACCTCGTGCCCGTTCCTTGAAACGACGGCTTTCAGCATCATCCGGTTCTCGATCCGGTATTTCCCGAGCCTGAGCCGCTCGAGAATCACCTCGGCCTGCTTTGCCTCACCGAGTGTCAGAAAGCCGAGATGGCCGAGATTTATGCCGGCGACTGGCAAACCATCGGCGGCGAACGCGCGCACCGACTCGAGAATCGATCCATCGCCGCCCAGCACGACGACCATGTCGACGAGCCCGCCCATTTCCGATCGAGGAACACCGAGGCGCGGCTTTCTGATGCGTTTCGCCATCGTCTCGTCGAGCTTTACATCGATCTGACGCTTCTCGGCCCACTCCAGAATCGAACGCAACAGGGGTGGAACCGACTCGCGTGTCGGGTGGCAAAGAACTCCAAGACGTTTTACCGGTCTGATCATGCTTTCACTGCCGTTTCATTCCATGGTGCGTGCCGAACGCCCTTCAATCCGGCGGGAATATCTGATAATAGTTTCGTCCCGCACGTATAGATCCAGCTATGCTTCGTGCGGCGAGCCCGTACACCGTTCCGGGGAGTTTCTTCGAGACACCATCCAGAAGCTTGAGTGCCGCTTCCTTGTGGCCGATCTTGAAATACAGGTTTGCCAGCAGAAGCGATGCGTCGGGATTTCCGGGAGCAAGCTGGAGGCTGGTTTTCAGGCGCTCGATGGCCTGTCTGTCCTCGCCGGTCCTGAACAGCGTGTCGCCGAGCTGGAAATGCGCTTCGGCCCATCGCGGATAGGCGATGACGACCTGCTCGAATCCCTTGAGAGCCTCGGGGTAGTTTCTTCCGAGCTTGGCCTGCATGGCGCGGTTGAAATCGGTGAATACCGTCTTCACCTCGGCCTGGACCGTCGCGAACGCACCGTGTTTGCCGCACGTCGGGCCGTCGCCGGCCCATTCGAAAGTCCCGCCTTCCGGGCAGGTCGGTATAGCCGTCAGCAGCTTCGCATCGACGAGAACCTTCGGATCGTATTTCCCTTTCGCATCTTTGTGGTCCTGGGCGTAGATGTCCTGTGCATGCTTGATCGAGGTCATCACCTGCTCGCAGCGCTGCTTCTGCTTTGCCTGTTCGAAGTATTCCGAATCGAGAATCCTCGCCTGTGGAGCAGCCTTGGCTTCCCCGTCTTTCCCGCTGCCCTTCGCGTCAGACGGGCCCGATACGGGGGAAACCGGCGGAGCCTGGCGGGCCGGGGCCTTGATGCGACTGGTGATGACAGGAGCGACCGGGCGCGGCAGAAGGGCCCGAAGGGACTCCTTCGCATACGTGTCGTCCGGCACGGCGGCGAGAATTCGTCTGAACTCCGCGATCGCCTCGTTCCGCCGGCCGGTGCGGGCCCAGAGGGCCGCGCGCAGGTCACGGAGCTTGATGCTCTGCGGCTCGATGGCGAGACCGTTTTCGACCGCCCGAAGCGCTTCCTGGTCTTCGCCTTTCCGTGCAGCCTGAAGGGCCATCAGGTAATAGGTGTCGGCGCGCGGCCGTGACTGCTGGCCTGTCAGTATCTCGCGCAGCGTTGCCTGCCGCTGAGTCGGGTCTTCGAACTGGGGCTGCTCGAGCGCCGCCGCCCCGTGGCCAGCAAGTGTCAGCAGCAGCAGACCTACCGCCGCCCGAG
>JAKJFL010000583.1:0-2643 GCA_022704935.1 Candidatus Rifleibacteriota bacterium | reverse complement strand
GCGGTACCGGCGGCGACGATGCCGAGACAGCTTCCCAGGCCACCGAGGCCGAGAACGAGACCACAGGAAAACAAGCCAAGCAGTTCGATCATGATTCAGCTCCTTACTTTTTGCCGAACGGGTCGTAGCCACGCCCCGTCCATTCCATACCGAGATGATTCGAGAACTCGAGAAGATTCAACCGCACCCCGTGCGCGAAGATCGCGACGAGGCCCAGCGCGAAGTTCAGCATGTGGGCCGCGACCAGGATCACGACGACGAGCAGCAGGGGAAGCGGCCGCACCATCTCGTTGAAACTCGCCGCCAGCACGCCTCCGGCCAGCCCGACGGCCCAGAGACGGATATAGCTGATGATATCCCCGAGGAAGCTCGCCGCGTTGAGAGCGACGGCGCCGAGCCCCTTCCCCACCGCCGCGAACAGGTTCCACGAGAAGTCCGTGAACAGGACGATCATGAACAGGGAGACGCCGAACAGCGGCAGCATCCAGGAAGGCGCCGGGCTCCCGTTCACTAGCACTTCGACCAGCGCCCACATGGCCCAGATGAACAGGACCCACCCGGCTTCCGCGATCATCGGGAGACCGAGCGCGGCACGTCGGATCTTCCAGACATGCGCGATCGTCAGGTGAACGGCGCCGATGAGAAAGCACATCTGCTTCAGGAACAGCTCGTCCTTCGACTGGTCTCCGGTCAGGAGCAGCGATTTGTTCATCAGCGGCGCCCCGAACCAGGCGTTCGTCAAAACGCCCCAGCCCGCGACACCCGCGAACAGGATCGTGAACAGCGTCAGCACCTGCTCCGGCACGCCCCGTGAGATCAGGGGTTTCCGGGCCGCCAGCAGGGCGACGAACGCCACGATGCCGTATCCGGCATCCGCGATGAGCATCGCGGTGAAGATGGTGAGGAACGGCAGGAACGCCGGGCTGATGTCGGCTTCGCGATACCCCGGCGTGACGCCGAGCAGGGTGAACAGACACTCGACGGGCCGCACCCAGGGCGAGTTCGAGAACGCCGTCGGCGGTGCCTCGTCGTCGGCCGGCACCTGCGCCACGACACCGACGGGAAGTCGGGTTCCCTCGAGAGCGGTGTGGAGCGCCTCGACCCGGTTTTCCGGCACCCAGCCCTGCATGACGAAAACGGGGCCTTCTTCCGCGAGGCCGGCTTCGACTGTCTGGAACGAGATACGCTCTTTCAGCTCTAAAAGATAACTCCGCACATCCTCGCGTCGCATGGCGAGCTCGCGGAGCTGGCCGGACAGGCGCCGCTCTTCCTCCCTGAGGGTGGCGAGAGCCGCCTCGATCTCCGGGGCATCCCGGGGCGGGGTGGGAACCATCTGCGCGGGCGGCCTGACCTCGACAGGGCCGCGGCCCACGGCAAGAACCGCCAGCACGCCGTCCGTAACGCTGATCCCCTGTATAATATCTGCAGAAATAGATTCAGCGACATACGCCGGGGGACAGAGGCAGAAGCGGACGGTAAGCCCCGCCACGGCGAGTTTTTCCAGATCTGGCTGGCTGATGCGGCCCCAGGGCTTCACCTGAGCGAGTTCGCGCTCGAGTTCCTGGCGGTCCGTGTGGAGACGTTCGATCAGCACGAGCTGAGCATGCACCTCGTCGATGAGTCGGGCAGGGGTTCCCGGCGGTGCCGCGACGGCATCGACGGCCGGCTCGACGGCATCGATCGCCTGGAGGGCCTTCTCGCCCCGCGTCAGGTCATGCGCCAGTTCGGCAGGCGGCTTCACCGCGTCGGGGCGAGCCGGTTCGACATGCACCACCCCGGCGGCAAACAGAGCCGCAAGAACGGCCTGACGGTCACCCTGGCGAGCCGCGATATACACGCGACGCATTTCCTGGATCATGCGCCCTCCTCCCCGCCGGCGGATTTGCCCTTGGCGATCTTGGAACGGCCTACACCCGCGGTCTGTTCTTCGGCGAGGTTGATCCGAATGGTGCGGATATTTTCCTTCGCGCGGGGGATCATCACCTTTTCGAAGAGGTTCACCCGCTGCGTGACTTTGCGAAGCTCTGACTGGAGCAGCCGCTCCTGCTCGACGAGAATTCTGAGCCGCTCGCGCTCCTGGAGCAGGTTCTTCACGAATTCGACGCCGGCATCGACCCACGCCGGCATCACGAGCCGGCTGTACGGGGCGATCTCATACTCGACCTGCCTCAGGACCGGCAGACGGATGCCCGCGACGTTCATCTCACCGCGTTCGAGGCTCTTCACGCGCACCAGATCGGTCACACGACCGGGCAGGTTCTCGCTGAAGAGGGTGAGCCACGGCTCGATCTGGCGAACCATACGGTCGATCTCCTCGCGAATGCGCGTGCGCTGCGTGCGCACCTTCAGAATCTCCATCTGGATCTGCTGTTTCTTGAGCAGAAGCGTCGGCAGAAACCGCTGGAACATGGCCAGCGATCGTCTCTGCTTCAGCAGTTCCGGACGGGTCTTCTTAATTTTTTCAGCCATCTGCGGGGTTCTCCGACGTTACTGGAGTTCGAGGGCGGCAGTCTCGATGGCGGCGCCTGCCTTCTTCGGCCAGTATTTCTCGCACAGCGCGGACCGAATGCCGGTCTCGCGCGGCTCGAACACCTCGGCCAGGAGTTCCCAGCACCGGTCGAGAGCGACGGTGAGGGTGTTGTT
>JAKJFL010000582.1:0-2654 GCA_022704935.1 Candidatus Rifleibacteriota bacterium | reverse complement strand
TCGCGAACCAGCGTCAGAACCCGTTCGACGGAGTCCCAGACGGCGAAGGCGAACATGCCGCGGATGCGCGGCAGGCACGACATGCCATGGCGCTGCCACATGCGAAGCAGCACCTCGGTATCGGAACGACTGCGCAAAGGCGCTTCGGCCTCGAGCTCAGCCCGCAGCTCACGATAATTATATATTTCACCGTTGAAAACGAGGTGAAACCGTCCGTCGGGCGAGGAGAACGGCTGGGCGGCATGGTCGCTCAGATCGATGATGGCGAGCCGCTGATGTCCGAGCCAGGCGTGCGGGAGCAGGAGTTCGCCGCGCCCGTCGTCGCCGCGATGCCGGATGCGCCTCAGCATCCTGCGCCCGACCGCCGGGTCGATCCCGGCGTTTCGCGCATCGATGATGCCGGCGATGCCGCACATGGGACGTCAGCCCTTTCTGTGCCGCATCACCACTCGACGGAACAGGGGATACTCGAACAGGAGGCCGGCAAACCCCCGTTTGAACCTGAATCTCGCGAACGGACGGTAGAGGGCGATGATCAGTCTGACGATTATATAGTAGAGCGAATTTTCAGTCGTCAGAAGTTCGGCCTTGTGATCGATGAAGTAGGATGTCACCTGCATCATTTCGATATCACGCTGGATCCGTGGGGTATACCATGGCTCCCGCTTGTCGCCCTCCTGCTCTTCACAAGACCAGGCCTCGAGAGTTGCAGGAGGACGATATCCATGCCGTGCGGCAACGTCGGCCATGACCGTTCCCGGGATCGGATGAAACTTGTTCGGCTGGAAGACGAAGGCTCGTGGATTCTCATCGAGAATTCGCAGGAGCAGGCGCCGCGTTGCCGCCATTTCCTCGCACGTCTCGCCGGGGGTTCCGACGATCCAGTTGTAGGCGGCGATCAGTTTTCCGTTCTTCGCCAACCGCCGGTTCGCCTCGATCGTGTCCTCGACGGTCACGCCTTTTTCATACAGGGCGAGGATGCGCGGCGATCCCGACTCCAGTCCTACATGCAGAATCTCGGTGCCGCTTTCGGCGAGGGCGCTCAGGAACTCGTCGTCCATCCGCAGGATCTCGTTTACGCGCGCCCCGCGGAAACTCATCGGAATCTTGATCCGCCGGCGCTTCAGCTCGTCGAGAACGCCTCTGATGTGCTCGGGGTTCACGAACGAATCGTCGTCGTAAAAGTAGATCAGCCCGGCGTCGAATCGGTCCCGGAGGTATTCGATGTGATCGACGACCTCCGTCGCCGGCAGCGGCAGCCACTTCGGCTTGTATTCCTTATACATAGCAGGAGATATGCAAAAAGCGCACCGATAGGGACAGCCGAACGCGCTGTATATCGGAAAGACGCGCCGGGCCGTTCCGAAATGTGCGTAGACGCCGTAATCAGGAATCAGATGATACGGAATCTCACGGAACGGAACCGGCTCGAAGCCCCTGAACGGTTTCCTGCCGACGATCCGCCCCTCGTGCCGTGAATACAGGCCCGGAACATGGTCGAGTTCGTCGCTCGTCGGCGTGTCGTTTGCGACCAGAGCCCGGCTCAGCCGCACGGCGGACGAGACGCCGGAGCCGCTGATCGCGTAATCGACGGCGGAGTTTCCGAGAACCGTGTCGGGAGCGATCGTCGCGAGCGAGCCCCCCCAGACGACGGGATACATTCCCGCCGCCTTGACGGCGCGGCTGACTTCGAGAGCGCTGGAGACGGGCGCACCGCCCATCACGGTGAGGCCGACCCACAGGACGTCATCGCCGAGAGCCTTCACCACCTCGGCAGCGCCGCCGTCCGATGCACGAAGATCGATGATCCGCACGTCGAAGCCTTCCCGGACGAGGCCGGAAGCCACATACAGCAGGCTCAGGGGCGGATGCCGAACGAACTCGCCGGCAACGCCCATCGAAGGCTGGACCAGGATGATTTTATTACGGCCTGTCACGGAGTCGTTCATACAGCCTGCTCATGATATATGCCTGAAATGCGGCAAGCACCGTGAGATGAAGGATGATCCATGTGATCCCGGCCGCCATGCCCCAGAACCCAGGTCCGATCATGCCGAACGAGGCGAGCAGGGCGGCTCCGAAGAGGAAGAGGACGGTCTGCGCAAAGATACAGTGGCCCGGCCGGAACATCAGGCCCATGCTCAGGATCAGGAAAAAGGTCCGAAGGGAGTCTCTGACGTGGCTCACCTTGGAAATGCCCGTCCGGTCGCCGTAGCTGATCGGCACATAGCTGACGAACCGGTTTGTCATGCAGGAATAGACCGTCAGCGACGTCGAAAAGGAGAATTTGAGGCTGAACAGTTCGCGACCGCTCGTGACGATATCGCGCCTGAAAATGCGCATGCCGCTGTTCGGGTCGGGCGAACGGTGACTTGTGAAGTAGAAGATGATCGACCGGAGCAGAAGCCGCAGGGCTTTGACGAACACAGTCTGTTTCTCGATCCGACGGGCACCAATGATCATGTCGTACATGCCGGTAAGGGGCAGCATCTCGCCAAATTCTCGCGGATCGTACGTTCCGTCGGCATCGATAATCGCAATCAGGTCGTGACTCGCCCGGTCGATTCCGCTCAGAAGCGACCGACCGTAACCGGTGTTTTTCGGATGGCGCACCAGAATGGCTTCGGGCGGCACCGCGGCGGCGGTCCCGTCGG
>JAKJFL010000581.1:0-2656 GCA_022704935.1 Candidatus Rifleibacteriota bacterium | reverse complement strand
ATCAGCGGCACGACCGATGTCGATCTGGGCGTCATTCTTCTCCAGCCCCAGACCTACAAGATCGTCGGCGTCTGGAAGGACGTCCCCGGATGGGTGTTCACCAACGCGCCCGACGCGAACATCATCGCCTACTCGGGAAACCGTGTCGTGGCCACCGCAACGGGCAAGCTGAACGCCCAGTCCTTCGAGATCGGCGGCATTCCGATGGGCACTACCGTTTCCCTCGAAGCTGAAATCAAGGGCTACCGCATGAACGGGGCCATTCCCGTCGTGCCGAACAGCGACTTCCAGGGCGTCATCTACCAGACCCTCTCGCTGAAGACGAACTTCTCTCCGATTCTGCGCGACGTGCGCGTCGTCGTGATCGGAACGAACATCAACAACGGCGAGCGCATCGGCGCCTACTGCCAGGAGACCGGCACCGTCTGGGCGACGACGACGGTCACCAACTCGGGCCTGCTCACGACGACGCCGAAGGTCGTCGACCTGGGGACGAACCAGGTTCCGACGGGCTACACCCTGACTTTCAAGGGATACAACGTCGATGACGGCACGTTCGGAACCGAATCGCCGATGATCAACGATGACGGTGTCGATCCTCAGATCGTCACCATCCAGGTGAACTGATGGAGGATCATGAAAAAATGTCTGATACGGCCATGAATGACAACAGGAGGTCGGGATTCATGAATGTTCGCGTATGGGGAGGCTGGCTGCTGGCCGCTCTCGGCATCACGGTCCTCATGACCATGGGATGTGAAAAAGGTGCCCTCGGCGTCCGGACCAGCAACCTGACCGGCAAGATCATCGACAGCGCCTCGTCGGCTCCCGTTGAAGGAGTGCGTGTGAAGATCGTTTCAGAAACGGCGATCACCACGAACGCCCAGGCGGCTCTCGGCCAGAACTACGTTTCCATCACCGATGCCGGCGGCCGGTTCATGTTCACCAACCTCACGCCTGACAAGTTCAAGATGGAAGCGACGAAGGTCGGCTACGAGGACCTCCAGTATCCCTCGGCCTCTTCTACCGTCACCTCGCTCTACGTCCCGAACGCCGAAACGGTCGACATCGGGTCGATCAAGATGAACGCCGTCGGCAGTCCGTTACCTCAGTATATCTCCGTTCGCCTCTATCTGCGCGACAGCAAGTCGATGGAGCTTCTCCCTGCCGATCAGCTGGTGACGATCACCTTCGACGACAAGACGGCGACCGGAACCGTAGGTTACTGGGCAAGCGGCACATACCAGCTCCCGGCGAAAAACGGAAACTATGCCGTTTCGATCAGTCCGGATCCGAACCTCTACAAAACGACTGTCATGACTCTCCCTGGAACATCCAACATTCTGACTGATATCCTGCTGGATGCCAACTCCTATAACCTTATTGTCCGCTGTGTGAATGTTCCCGATTATATCGAGGGTGGTATTGTCAATATCTATGCCGAAAAATTGGGAGATTATCCCAAGGTTCTTGCAACTCAGACAATTGACAATCTAGGCACTCTGACTTCACCGAATCTGCCTAAATATATTGAAGTGCCCGGTATCGCTTTTCCGATCAATCTTCGCATAAATGTACGCGGATACAAAGATGAAGTTATTGCAATTAACATGCCTCAAGGAGAACAGGGCAATATCCGGATAGATGTGGACTTCCTCGCGAACAACGCCACGCTTGCGCCGCAACTTGATAAAAACAATCCAGTGGTTGGAATTCTCGACAATCGCATCACCCGCGCCGTCAGAATTCGCGTTGCCGGCCCCGACCTGATCGATAACGACACGGTCATCGGAAACCTGTGGCACACCAACGTTCCCGTGAATTATAATCCCGCTTTCGGAGCCTGCGATCTCGATTTCGGCGCAGTGCCCGTCGGTTACAAACAGCCGTGGACCGTTTCGATCTATCCTGATCCTGCCGGACCAGCTGCAGCCTCTGGAAGTTACTCGATCGGTGGCGATACTATGATCAACCCCGTTGAAGATGTTGGAAATATCATTCTCCTCATAGGGGCGGAAGCAAAACGGCCCTGAGCGAAACGATACAAAGAAAAACCCGGGGTTATCCCCGGGTTTTTCTTTGTGTGATTTATTCCTGCATGAAAAAAGCCAATTTCACACTCCCGTTCGTGCTGAGCCTGTCGAAGCACGAAAGGCTCTCGCCCTTCGACAAACTCAGGGTGAACGGGTGGTTTTCATTCTGCAGGACTCAATAGGCTCGATCGGGCGGGATCAACTCCAGAACTGTGTTCCCCGGTCATACCTGCGGCCGAGATGCTTGGCTATACTGGCTGCTATATCCCAGAGGCCCTGGCGAATGCCGAGGTCGGCGCCGGGGCGGCCTTTCTGGTAGGCTAACAGGAAGGGATACTCGCGGGTGTGGTCGCTTCCCTTGAAGGTCGGGTCGCAGCCGTGGTCTGAGGTGAGGATCAGCAGGTCTTTCTCGCCGAGCTTCGCCATGAAGCCGGCCAGCCAGGCGTCGAACTCCTCGAGAGCCTTTTTGTAGCCGGCCACGTCGCGGCGGTGGCCGAAGATCATGTCGGTGTCGACGAGGTTCACGAAGATGAGGCCGTCTTTCACCTTGTCGAGCGACTCCATCGTCTTCTTCATGCCGTCGGCGTTGCTTTCTGTCGTGACGTATGGGTCGACGCCCCGTC
>JAKJFL010000580.1:0-2665 GCA_022704935.1 Candidatus Rifleibacteriota bacterium | reverse complement strand
CCGGAAGATCGATGCGCCAGCACGAGTCGGCGGCGACCCAGCTGATGACCGGCTGTGCTGGAGCGTTCATCCTGATCTCGAGGCTGCCATCGGTATCGGATGTTCTGATGGCGACATCCTCGATCCGCGCCTGCTCTCTCGCGCAGACCGCCGACCCGGGAAGTCCGATGAGGAGCGCCGTCAGCAGCAGCGCACGGAGGCTCGAGGAGATCATGCACCGTCCACCTCTTCCGCGAGCTTTTGTGCGGCGGTGAGAAGCCGGGAAAGGGCTGCGAGGGTTTCCATCCGGCTTGGCGTCCCCTGGGGATTTCCCCGGAACGGTGTCTCGCCGATCTCGACTCCCAGCCCTTCGGCAAGTGCCCGGAGGGAACGGTCCGCGTCGTTGCCGGTAACGGTTCCCGCGCGCTCCGCGAGAATTTCTTCCGGTGGCGTGCGGCCCGGCCGGAAGGAACGCCAGGCTGCCGCCACCAGCGGTTGCCATTCTTCCCACCGGATCACCTCGTAGGGGCAGGCTTTCCCGCTCGGAAGAGCGACGGGCGGCGGCGGCGTCATGGCGAGCAGAGGCCGCCAGGCGTCGTAAACAGGGTGATCGAGCGGAACATCCGAGAACGGCGCCGGCTCACTGGCTGTCATCCGGAGATGGCGATCCAGGAGTGGCCCCCGGAACGGAATGTTCGGGAAGACGACCAGGGGCTTGCTTCCGCGCTGATTGATCACCGACTCGATCGCGAGGGCGCGTTCGCAGGTCATCGGAAGATGCAGCGAGGGAATGTCTCCCCATGCGGCTCGGGCGAGAAGCTCGGTATCGGTGATGCCGAGACCGAGCTTCGTTGAAATATATGACTGCATATCATTCCAGAACACCGGTTTGCCGCCTTCCAGGGCAGGGGTCGTAAGGTTTTTGGCGGCGGTCAGGGTCGGCATTGGCCAGAGGGCGCACAGGATGAGCACCGAGACGATACCGACGGCCAGGCTTCGGCGCGTCGCGGTGTGAGAAACGAACAGGCGGGATGCCGTCGAAGCGGCATCGGCGAGCGACGCCCGGATCGAGCGGATCGCCGGGGCGACCAGGCTTGTCAGATCCCGGAGGTGCGGGGCCGGCCTGCGGTGGGAGGTTTTTTTCACGACCGTCTCGTGAGCGGGCTCGCGGCTGACGTTTTCCGCGGGGGCTGACGAAAGCTCCGGGGCAGGAATCGGGGTTGCGGCGGGTTCTTCCTGGATGACCGGCTGCTCGGGAACCTGCTGCGGCTGGGCGATTCCGTCGATGCGTTCGATCAGTTCCGGTTCCGGCGGATCGATCTGTTGGATGACGGAAATGGTCGTGAAGGTCGCGACGGACGAGATGACGCTGTCAGCCGTCGTTCCGGTTGCGGGAACATCGGTCGCCACGCCTGCGGATGTCGGGTTGGTCGGCGACGGCGCTTCCCGGCTGCTGGCCTCCAGCGACTCGAGGAACTCGGCCGGCAGCCGGCTGGGCGCCGCGCATCCGCCGCAGAACTTCGACGTGGAACGATTGCGCTTTCCGCAGTGGAGGCAATGCCACGAGGTCGGGCCGCGGCCGCCGGCGACAGGAACATAGCCGACCGGCCGGGGAGGCAGGTAGGTCGATTGAGAGTGTCGTTCTGCGAAAGGCATATTAATCCGCTTCTATTATCGGACGATTTTCACAAAACGTTCACTCTTCGCACTCCCTGGGAAGAATTCTTGGTTTTCAGCTATCTGCTTCATCAGCGTCATCAGCGGATTGGTTCACAAAATGGACCACACATTCCGGGAGACAAAGCTCACTGAGGTTTCACAGGGAACGCTGAAATTCTCTGTGAAACCTTTGTGTTCATCGTGTCCTCTGTGCTTTGCGTCCGTTCTTGTGACCGCGACAGAAAGGTATGCGCTCGGCCGGGAAGAAAGAAGCGGGTTTCCCGCGAGGGGACGTCGTGGTAGAATTCGCTGAATCCACCGAAAATCAGGGTTTGATTCAGAGAGGAGACACAGCCGCATGCAGTCCGTTCAGTGCCCGTTGTGCCACAACCACATGTTCTCGGAGACGTTTCGGCCGGGAGAGCGTTTTCCCTGCCCGCATTGCGAGCATGACCTGATCGTCGAACCCTACGAAGACAGTCCCACCGTACGCCTTCCCGAAGAAATCGGCCTCCACATGAACTGGGCAAAAGGAATCTGGAAGGACGGCCGCCTGTTCATGACTCCCCAGAAGCTCGCGGTTCTTGGCGAAATGGTGGTGAACGCGCTCCAGCTCGACAAGTGGTCGAGTGAGACCCCCGAACAACTCGCCGAGCGGCAGACGAAATGGCGCGAGTCCGAGGAGCTGCTCGTGAAGCAGGGATACAGGCCCGACATGATCGCGTTCGGCCGGACTCTGCTCGATATCTTCATCAACCTGCGGTCAAGCGAAACGAACCCGGAGCGCTGAACGCCTCCCGTATTTCGCAGAAAACCGAAGCCCGGCCGGAATTCCGGCCGGGCTTCGATATTATTATCAATATATTTTCTATGTTATTTTTTTTCGGTTTCCGATGAATCCGGTTTTGGTGCCTCCGAGCCTTTCGCAGACGTTTCACTTCCGGCGGGAATGATCGGCGGGTATGGCTGGGATGACGGCGTTCCCTTCGCTGAGGGTTCGCTTCCCGGAGGGATGACGGGCGGATAG
>JAKJFL010000579.1:0-2666 GCA_022704935.1 Candidatus Rifleibacteriota bacterium | reverse complement strand
GCGAATCCGTCGCGTCGGGGTGGCCTGGGGGCGTGGTATGCTGGGGGAAAGGAAATACCGGAGGGGATCATGAAGCGTATCGGGCGACTGGTGGCGACAATGCTGATGGGGGTGCTGCCTGCCGGAGGACAGGCGCAGGAGGGGATTCTTCCACCCGGGGAAACGAGCGGGACAAGATCGGGTGCGGATGGCGCACCGTCCTGGAAGGGCGACCCTGAAAAACGGAAAGCGCTGATCGAGTCGCTCCGGGCTCTGCGACGAGAGCCTGAGAAAGTCGAGTTTCACAGCGCCATGTGTTACAAAATCGCCCGTCCGCCCGAGTCGGTTTCTTATACATGCAAGGTTTGCGGCACCGTGACCGAACATCCCTGGGCCGGCGTCGGGCAGATCGTCGAGGGGCTTCCCTACCTGGAACGGTCGCTTTCGGAACTGCCCGTAAGGATCACGTTCGACGCCTCGTCCCTGTGCTCGACATGCGGCAATGGCCGGCCGCCGGGCATCGAGATGACGACGGAGTGCGGAGAGTGCGGCAAGGCCTTTCGCTGGAACGTCTCCACCCGCGAGGAGGAGGACCGTCTTCGCCTGCTGTTCCTGCGGCACCCGATCACATCCTTTGACGCCGGCCCCGGGAAATGGAAGGATGGCCCGGATCCGGATCGGGTGAAAGAAATAGCTGAATATATATCTTCTCACATGTTCTGCGAGACCTGCTGTCCCATTCTCGGCCTGAAAGAGGCCGGCAGGTAGGATTCAGCGGTTTTTCAGGTAACGCAGGACCTGCATGAGCATTCCTCCGGCTGCGAGGATGATCGCTCCCACGCAGCCGAAAACGAGGAGATCGTTGGACAGCGGGTCATCCAGGATCGCTACCAGTGTCGAGCCGAGTTTCGCCAGGCGGGCCTCGTTCGCGCGGCGGTCGATGCCGTCCTCATACCCGTGAACGGTGCAATAGACGGTTCCCGACGCATCGAACCGGTATTCCGCTCCCGAGGAGGTTGGAATTTCGATGAAGAATCCCCATGGAAAGACTTTCTCGATGAATTTCGCTCCTCCCCGTGTCCTGCCGAACGAATAGCCTGGCCAGCGGCACTGGGGAACTTCGTCGATGTATTTCCGGTTGAAAAGAAACTCCCAGACGCCCGGATACCATTCGGTTAACGGCTGCGGGGCTTCCATGTTGTACATTTCGAGGGCGTTTTTGAGATACCACATGGTTTTGCAGCAATACCGCTGGGTTGTCGAGCTGGCCTCGGCGGCCATGACTGCCCCGGTCGCGAAGAGAATGGCCAGAACTATTGTCCTGACTATTCCGTGACGCCTGTATCTGCCTCTTGGTGATGTTATGACTGGATGTTGCGGGTCGGTGCCTCTGGCGTGAGAGGCCGACGTTCGCACGTCAGGGATACTCGACATGGAAGGAGGAGGTTCCGGCGAGATCGGTGGGGCTTGTGAAGTTCTCCTGCACTTTGCCGTCGCCGTTGCCGGGGAGGAGGTTGGCGAGGCTCGAGCCGACCGGCCAACGTTTCACCGACTCGCGCTTCTCGGCGAGCCAGTCGATCATCGAAAGGACCGTTTTCGCGCCGGCGGGGAGATTCACCTTGCCGGCTTCGTCCATGCCCGTCATGAAGTCGGCATAGGTGCCCATATATTTGTACATCGGTGCGAACACCGAGCTGACGAGCTTCGCGAGCTTCACGTAGCCTGCGCCGCTTTGGCTGACCAGGGAATTGATATCCGACACGATGGATGCGCCGATCTTGGCTTCTGCCGCCAGTTTGCGCGCGGCGCCGATTCCCCAGCCGGTGTCGAACTTCCCGTCCTTTTTCGCCGCATCGAAATCTTCGCGGGCTTTCAGGAACTTCGGGAATGCGTCGTTCGTGCGAACTTTCTCGAGCACGGAACGGAGTTTTTCCCGTGCTTCGGGTGTCGGGTAGGCATCGGACAGCGTCTTGCAGGCTGGCGTCAGCTCGTCGACGATGAAGTTGTTGAGCTTGCGCAGATCGGGCGGTTTTTGAGACGTGTATTCGTTCGCGAATGCGACAACCCGGTTGGCGATCGTGACGCGGTCTTTCGGCTGGAGACCGTCAACGACGGCGTTCAGGGCTACGATGATGCGGTCGCGACCCGACGATTTGGCGGGTTTGTAGCTGGTCATGCCGGCGCCCACGGCGTAGCACTTCCAGGCGAGCTCGCTGCAGTAAAAGGCGCGGTTCGTGTCGTTGTTGGTGAAGCCGTAGTCATACGGCTTGCCGAGCTGGGCGATCAGGTAGTCGACGGCCCCGTCGATGTTTTTCTTCGCTTCCGAGGCAGACTGGCCGGCGGTTGGTCGCTCCAGGCGCATGCCGGCCCAGGACGCGAGAGATTCGTGCCAACTCGAGATGCGGACGCGGTTGTTCGTCGGGTCGGTTTTCGAGCCGGTGGCGCCGACCGCCTCGATGAAGACGCACGGCGGCCCGTCGATGACGACGATGGCGTGGTGATACCGGCCGCCGGTGAGGATCGCGATCGGGTCATTCTTCTGACCTTCGACGGTCTTGTGGCCGCTCAGGATGATGTCGCCCCGCTGGGCCGTGCCGGAGAACCTGACCATCGCGGCGTCGTTCCGATAGCGCCTGGCCCATTCCAGCATGCGGACGGGATCTCCGAAGTTCGGCGAGTAGACCGCA
>JAKJFL010000578.1:0-2683 GCA_022704935.1 Candidatus Rifleibacteriota bacterium | reverse complement strand
CACGAGATTCCGCACGCATGAAGGGAATCAAGCTACAGCCCCGGAATTTCTCGGAGTGGGAACACCGGAAAGAGAGATAACCGTTCGCATTCATTACTCCTATCCATTCTTCACTCCCTTCATGAGTAGAATATTTGCCAGTATATGGAGGAAACCGGAACTCGTCATTACCGCCAGCGCAATGGAACGGAAAGAATAGCAGGGAATTGATTTACCACTCTCTCGAGGCTTTTATGCCACACAATTTGATGCACATTTGTGAGAAATGTGTGCTAGAATTTGCTCCGGTACAGGATCATCTCCGTACCTACAAAAAAATGAACGACGGCAAGGAAGGAACGTGATGGAAACAGCCAGGAAAACAGCAGGAAAAGCTCCGGCGCCAGCCGCTGCGGCAACGAATCCGAATATCCGGAAGTACCAGCAGGCAAGCGGTTGGGACGTGCTCGAACCCTCGTCCGAGAAGGTGCTGGCGGCGCGCGCGAAGCGGTATCTCGAGTTCCTTTCGCTCTGCAAGACAGAGCGGGAGACATTGGCCTTCATCGAAAAGGCCGCGCGCTCAGACGGGTTCAAGCCTCTTGCCGCCGAAGACAAAAAATCGCTCAAGCCCGGTGACCGGGTATTCTGCATCAGCAAGAACCGCGCGATGGCCCTTGCCGTGATCGGGAAACACCCGGCTGTCGAAGGATTCAGGATCGTCGCGGCTCATCATGACGTGCCGCACCTCGATCTGAAATCTCTGCCCCTCTACGAAAAATACGGAACGGCCCTGTTCAAAACGCATTATTACGGCGGCATCAAGAAGTTCCAGTGGGCCGCCATCCCGCTCTCCCTGCATGTGTTTGCCGTCACCAAGGCGGGCAAGACGCTCCGCTTCGCCATCGGTGAAAAGCCCGGCGAGCCCGTCTTCACGATCACCGACATCGCGCCGCACCTGGCCGCCAAGATCCAGAACGACCGCAAGGCCAACGAGACGCTGCGCGGCGAGGAACTGAACATTCTCGTCGGCCACCGGCCGCTTCCGAAGAAAGACAAGAACGCTCCCGCTTCGAAAGGGGAAGAGCGGGTGAAGGGCGCCGTTCTCGAGCATCTCTTCACGAAATACGGGCTCGAAGAGGAAGATCTCGCCTGGGCGGAAATCGAGGCCACGCCGGCGTTCGAAGCCCGCGAGGTCGGGTTCGACGCCAGCATGATCGGCGGATTCGGCCACGACGACCGCGCATGTGTCATGGCGGCGTATGAAGCGATCCGCGAAATCAAGGTTCCCGAATACACCTCGATCGCCCTGTTGTTCGACAAAGAGGAAATCGGCTCGGCCGGTGCCAGCGGCGCACAGTCGATGATGATCTCCGACATCATGAACATCCTACTGCACGCGACCAGCAAGGGCGCCGACTACTCCGATCTACGGCGCGCCATCTCGAACACCTACGTCCTTTCCGGCGACACCAGCGTTCCGATCGATCCCACGTTCGACGGCGCGTTCGATCCGACCAACTCCGGCTACCTTGGAAACGGCGTCTGGATCTGCAGGTTCACCGGCGCCGGCGGCAAGTCCGGAAGCAGCGAGGCGGACATCGAGTTCATAGCCCGCATCCGCGCGCTGCTCGGGGCCGAAAAGATCCCCTACCAGTTCGGCGAAATGGGCAAGGTCGACGAGGGCGGCGGCGGCACCGTCGCCAAGTTCATGGCCCAGATGAACATGCACGTCCTCGACCTCTGCCTGCCCGTGCTGAGCCTGCACTCCCCGTTCGAGGTCCTCTCGAAAGCGGATTATCATCATACGATCGACGCCTATCGCGTCTTCCTGTCCAAAACCTTCTGACGTTCCGCACACCGGGCGCCCGCAGTTTCTGCGGGCGCCTTTTCGCAGGTTCCCGCGCGATCGGGAATCATGTTGTATATCAGTAAATTATACGAGGAAATATGGATCTTGCGGCGCTCGAATCGGCGATCGAATCCCGAAAGCTCGACACGACGTTCCTGCTTTTCGCGGGACGGGAGGAGTTCCTCAAGGATCGAACCATCTCGAAGCTCGTCAATGCCTTCGTCGCCCCCGAGGACCAGGCTGACAACGTCCGCCGGATCGACTTCGGATCGGCGCCACCCGATGCGCTCCTGGGAGAACTGAACTGTTTCTCGTTCAACCTGAGCCCCAGGATCTTCGTCCTCTCACATCCCGAAAGCCTCGGGGCGGCGCAACGCCGGGGAATGCTCGAGCGACTTTCGTCGCAGCCCCTTCCCGACCGGACACTCTTCGTCGTTCTGACCACGGAAGCCCGTGTCGTCGGCGAGTTCGCGCTCGCACTGGCCGACAAGGCCGAAAAGATCGATTTCTGGCCGCCATTCGAGAACAAGCTGCCTGAATGGCTCCAGAAGGAAACGCGCGCGCTTGGTTCTGTGCTCGCCCCCGACGCGGCCGACCTTCTTTTGAAGAACGTCGGGGCGGATCTGCGCCTGCTTTCGCAGGAGATCGAGAAACTCTGCCTCGCGGCCGGCACCGGCAAAACGGTCACGGCCGCGCAGGTCGCGTCGTCCGTCGCCTACCTCAGACAGGATACCGTTTTCGATCTTCTCGACGCGATCGGCATGCGACGGCTTCCGGACGCGCTGCGTTTGGTAGACAGCCTGCTGATGAAAGGCGAGTCTCTCGTGCCGATCTGGTATATGCTGAGTCGCCAGC
>JAKJFL010000577.1:0-2688 GCA_022704935.1 Candidatus Rifleibacteriota bacterium | reverse complement strand
AGTCCAAGTCCGTCCATGGAAGAGGTCAATTACCGGATCGATCCGGCCAGGAAATGCCTCGTCAGGTCGAGCGCCGGCAGGGAACTCGTTTTCCCGGAGATCAAAGGGGCGCAGTTCGAACTATACGGCCATCCCCTTAACCCGGATGTCCCGATGCTTCTGGTGAAACTTGTCATCGACGCCGATCCGAAGAAAACCGTCGATGGCCGCAACACGCTGGAATTGACATCCACCCTCTCGAGCCCAGTAGCGAACCAGAACATCAACAATCCGCACTGGAACCGTACGTATTACTGACCACCCTATATAACAATAACTATTTAAAAAGTTCCTTCATTCGCCGAACCTGTTCCTCCTCGGCGAGGCTGGTATCGCCTGCTGCGCCGATCACCGGCTCCGTCGCCGCCTGATCGTCAGGCTGCTGGGAAGTCCTGTGTTCGCCCTGTTCCGTCTCGCCGGCGTTTCCGTTCTTGGAGGCGTTGTTCATCGTCCGTTCGTAATTCGCCCGGTCGATGGCGGCGATTTTTTCGAGCGCTTCCTTCTGCATGGGATTTCCGAATTCCCTGAGCACGTTGAAATGAAGGCGGGCTTCATTCAGGCGATCCAGGCGTATCAGCAGCGAGGCGAGCTCGAACCGCATCGCCGAATCCCGCTCGTTCTCCCGCACATACGCTTCGAGCAGGGGAAGAGGGTCGGCACGCCTTCCAGCCGCCTCGCAGCAGATGACGAGACGCTGGAGGAAGCCCTGGTTTTTCGGATCCGAGCGGGCGAGTTCCATGAAGTGAGGTGCTGCCTCGGCCTGCCGGTTCAGCTGATACAGGCTTTCGGCCACCAGCAGCCTGAGATACGCATCCTGCGGGTCGGCTTCCTGCAACGGCACCAGCAGGGACAAAGCCTCTTCATACTGGCCCTGCGAGTAGCGGATGCGCGCGAGAGGCAGCGGAGGAATCAACGGCTCGTCCCCCGGGCCTTTCCATGCGTCGAGAATCTTCACGGCTTCATCCGTTTTGTCCTGCTGAAGGAGAAGGTCGATAAGGGCCCGCGGCGCCTCGGGATCCTGCGGATACTCCTTCATGACTGCGCGGAAGAGGTTGCCGGCACCGTCGAAGTCAGATTCATCCCAGCGGCGGTAGGCGAGTTTCATGAAGAATTTTCGGCGGGCGGCCGGATCCATGGTTTTTCCCCTGCCCCGCTGCTCGAGAAGATAGTCGGCCAGTGCGGGAAACCCACGCGGATTCGGAAGCCGGCCCATCGTCCCGAATATTCTTATCGCGAGGGTTTCGTCTCCACGCGCAAGGGCCAGCTCCCCTCGCAGGAAAGCGAGCAGAACGGAGGAGGGGTGCTTCTCCCGGAGAAGATCGAGACGCTGTTCGGCCTTGTCGAACCGCTCGATGATCCGTTCGACGAGCAGGATTCCCAGTTCGATTCTGTTGCTGTTTCTCCCTTCGGCGGCCTCTTTTTTGAAACTGCCCATCGCGTTGGCCAGATCGTGGGCGCGAACCGCCTTCGACACGGGAATGGCGCCCAGGATGACGAACCGGTAATACAGCTGAACGCCTTTGAGGTAGTTCTCTTCCTCGAGCGCCTGGAGGGCCTGGAAATAGATATTCTGGATCTTTTCATTCCGGTCGCCCGCGGCGGAAACCGGCACGCATGTGCCCAGAGCGAATTCGAGGACGGCCAGGATATATATGACAGCCTTTATCATCACCGGTCGGTTCCATCGAGGTCGTGATCCTGCAGAACATCGGTTGGCGCGTGCGGAGAGACCGGGACAGGCTCGATATCGGCATCACCGGGAGGCGTGGTTTCTCCGCCCATCGATTCCGGGCCATGGGGCGCCTGGACGGGCGGAACGTCGTCGGCGCCACTTCCGATCTCCAGGCCAAGCCGGGGCGTATACTCCTGGACGCCGGTTGCCTCGGAGTAGGCGAACCAGTCGGCCAGACGGGCGACGGGCGGATCGGTAACCACCGTGCCGCCCGTCACTTCCATGCGCTGTCCGGCGGTAACCGCATCGGCCTTCCCGAGGACCTTTGCCGTTCCGGCCTGAACGGTCACGATCATGCGGCCGTCATCGGACAGAAAGAAGTCGGCAGCGGACTCACGTTCGAGATCGACCGTCGACGAGGCGGCCTGGATGCGGAGGGGCAGGATCGTCTTTCCCTGCTGAATGCAGAGTTCGCCGCGCACCAGTTCGAGGCGCAGAGAGAAGATACGCAGGGCCGAGTTCGGGCGGACGCGCAGCAGAGACCGTTCGCCGAGTCTGATGCGGGCGGTCTCATCCGCTGCGGTCGAGATGAGGGAGCCACTTGGAATGAGCAGATCGGACCGCAGGGTCTTCCCCGAAACGCGGGGTTTGCCCCCTGGTGCTTCGAGCGTGCCTCCTCCGGGGAGTAGGGTCGCCATTCCCGCAACATACAGGTCACCGAATCGGACATGCCCCGATTTCACCGTTTCAGCCGCACCTTTTCCCAGCGTTTCGGCGGCATCGAGTCGGGCAACCTGAAGGGCAAACACGCCGACCATCGCCAGGAACGAGATGAACAGCGCTCTAGACCACCTCTCCGTGTTTCCAATCCTGTCTCTCATATCGGCCCCACTTCTTCCGATTTATTTGATTTTGTCGATAAAGGCGCTTCCCGTCGGGTTTGCCGGGCGATATCCCTGAACAAGCCTCGAACTGCG
>JAKJFL010000038.1:0-12528 GCA_022704935.1 Candidatus Rifleibacteriota bacterium | reverse complement strand
TCGCTCGGTTGCCCTCATCAGGACGGCAGCCGGCTCCGAAGCGAAACAGTGACGGGAGGGAATGAATATGAACAAGGTGTATGCGGGTCTGATCGTCGTCGTATTCCTTCTCGGCCTGACGGCCCCGGCGGCACGGGCGCAGGTTTCGTACAAGGAGCTGCGATTCCCTCCCCTGAACAGTTTCCAGATTCCGGCGGTGGACCAGACCGTCCTGGAAAACGGGCTCACCCTGTATCTGCTCGAGGACCACGAGCTTCCGACCGTTAGCCTGTACGGCATGGTGCGGTTCAATGTTGGCGACGAGCCTGCCGACAAGGTGGGGCTCATCTCTCTTACGACGTCCGTCATGCGCACCGGGGGCACGACCACCCGGAGTGGCGATGACATCGACCTGGAATTGGATCGGCTCGCGGCCGGCGTCGGAGTCAGCGGCGGCACGTCCAGCGGTGGTTTCTACGCGTCGAGTCTCGTCGACCAGTGGGACAAAACACTTTCTATTCTCATTGATATTCTTAAAAATCCCGCTTTTCCGGAAGACAAGATCGAACTGAAGAAGATCGAAGCCCGTTCCATGATCTCACGCCGGAACGACGAGCCCTTCCCGATCGCCGTGCGGGAGTTCTTCAAGGTCGTCTACGGTCCCGACAGCCCGTATGCGCGGCACACCGAATACGCCACGATCGATGCGATCACCCGTGATGATCTGATCGCTTTTCACGCGAAGCATTTCCACCCCGAACGAATGATGGTTGCGGTCATCGGCGATTTCAAGATCGACGAGATGAAGAAGAAGCTCACCGAAGCGTTTGCCGGCCTTCCCAGAGGCGATACGCCTCCGAGCAAGGTGCCCGGGGTCAGGGAATACGCTGCCGCGAAGGTGAACCTGATCGCCAAGGACGACGTGAACCAGAGCGTGATCCTGATCGGCCATCTCGGCGGACTGATGAATAATCCCGACTATTTTGCGCTCGAGGTCATGAACAACGTCCTGGGCGGCGGGTTCGGTTCGCGCCTGTTCAAACGGGTCCGGTCGGACCAGGGGCTCGCCTATTCCGTGTTCGGGGCGTTTGGTTCCGGGTATGACCATGAAGGCATTTGCTATTTCGGCTGTTCGACCAAGTCGGGAAACACGGTGAAGGGGATCCGGTCACTGTTCAAGGAGATCGAAGACCTGCGCACGTCGGAGATCACGGATGAAGAATTGAACACGGCGAAAGACATGTATCTGAACTCGTTCGTGTTCAATTTCGACAGCAGGTCCAAGATCATCGACCGGCTTGTGGAGCTGGAATACTTCGGATATCCCAGGGATTTCCTCGAAATCACGAAGCGGAATATCGAAAAGGTCACCAAGGCCGATGTTCTGCGGGTCGCCAAACAATATCTCCAGCCTGACAAGCTCAAGATCATCGTTCTCGGAAAACCCGCCGATTTCGATGGGAAGCTAGACGAGTTCGGACCGGTGCATCAAATCGACATCGCGATCCCCGGTGCCCCGAAGCCGGCATCCGGAACGGTTCCCGTGCAGAAATAAAACGGTTCAGTCCGGCGACCGCCAGGAGGGAAGTCCCGAGATCTCCTTCCGGGCGGTTGCCGACACGGGGATGCCCCATCTGTCGAACTGCGGGGCGAGGTTCTTTCCTGTCGCGCGGCTCAGCCTGACAAGCCACTGGTCGCGTTTCGCCTCGTCGGTCTTTGGCAGTTCTCTTTCGGGGGCCGCCGCATACGCGGCAAATACCTTCTTGAAAGGTTCCCAGCCGAACGCGGACTGGATTTCCGTGAACAGCCACAGGCCGATCCAGGGATCTTTCTTCCAGACCTCGAAATCGGGCCGGGCGAGATACGCCTCGGCTTTTCCCGGATACCCGCTGAACCAGGGATGGTCCTTGGGGGCGGTTCCCCGGATCTTCTCCTCGACGAACAGCGAGAAGAGGTTGCAGGTGACTTCGCCGGCCCCGGCGAAGGTCCATTCCGGGCGCTGATGGTTGTGGCCCAGTTCGTGCCAGAAGCCCCAGGCGCCTTCGACGTCCTTTTCCGGGTTCGTCAGCCCGTCGAGCTTCACCAGCTTGTACGAAACCGCGATGTTGCCCATGATCGGATACCCGCCATGGAGCCATCCGTTCGAGATCTGGCGATCCGTCACGATGCGCTGGGGGCGCCGATCGAGCGGGCGGGTTCCGAGATCGACATACCAGCCGAGCACCTTGTACCAGAACTCCATGAGCGGCTTCGGATCATCGAGAGACCTGATCTCTGCGGACGGCACGGTGAGAATGATGCGTTCGCACTGGAGCTCGGCCCAGGGGGCAGGGGCGTCGCGCAGGCGCTTCCATTCAGCGGCACTGGTTTTCCCGAGAACATAGAACGGCGCCTCGACGACGCCTCCGGCCACGCGGATCGTCGCATGACCCGGGTTAACACCGTCCGGGGAGCGGGGCACGTCGAGGTAGAGAAGCCCACCGTGCGGGTTCGCGACCCGGTTGAGCCCGGCTGAAACAGGAAAATTGCGGGCGATCTCGGGATGCCGCTTCCATTCGGGGGTGTTCCAGAGAACGTCGGTGTGGCATCCTATCCGGATGCGGAACCCCTCGCCGGAACACGATTCCGGGAGGGTGACCTCGACCTCTTTGCCAGCGAGCGCCCACAGGCCGGTGCTCGTCCAGCCGGGAACGGAGAGATCGACGTCGATCTCGCGGGTGACGCGCGGGGCGTTTTCCGGCGGAACACCGGGAAAATCCGACGCCGAGTCGGCTGGTTGAATATCTTTGGATGTATTTATCAGCGAATCGAACTGGTCCACCAGAAGAGCTAGCCTGGGAAGCGGATCATCCTTGCGGACCGGCTGCTTTTCGGTCGGGATGACCGGCCGGGCCGCCTTTTCGACGAGGGCATGGACCCGGTCGCGGAACGGCGAGTTCCCCTGCGGCAGCCAGCGATACGCGCTCGAAACGACGGCAAGGGCCTGCTCTGCGTTGGCACTCTGCCCGGCATCCCGTCGCGCCTCGAGCAGGGAAAGGGCGTCGAGTGCATGACCGCGCCTCAGCCACGCCTGATCCTCCGTCTTCAACGGAGGGATCTCGTCGATGTATCCGTCGACGAACGCGAGCCCCATCGGGGCAAGGACGCGATTCAAAGAATAGTCTTTGGTATAGTCGAGTAGGGGATGCACCTGCATCCAGCCCCAGGCAAGGCCCGTCGCCAGATAGCCGCCTCCGTCTCGGATGAACGCCGTGAGAGCCTGCTCATGCTCCCCGTCGACCGCGATGTTGTCACCGACGAGCAGGTCGATCCCCTCGAGCTGGTCTTTCCACCCGGGGCACCGGAGAAATTTCACCTCGAATCCCGCTTCCTTCAGGGGCTTGGCGATATCGAGCGCAAAGATCAGCCCCGCAAGCGGTTTCGCTTTCCCCGAGCCCGGCTTGCGGGCAGCCCATTGCGCCGCGTTGACGACGAACCGCTTCGTGTCGCCCTTCTTCAGTCCTTCGTCGATGATCATCCCGCCATGCCCGAACGCGACGACACGCCCCTTCCCGAACCGCGTAGCCGCAACGACCGGCTGATCGTATCCCTTCGCCTTCCCGAGAACGACGGGAAACGCCTCCTCGCCGACGCACGCGATCGGCCCCGGCACCCCCGTCTTCGCTATCTGCCGAACACCCGCCGTGAACTGCGCGACATCTTCTTCGACGGGGAAACTCGCCCAGGAAGGAGGGATGACGCCCCAGGTGACCATGTACATGGTGATTGCGGCGAGCAGATGCGAAAACAACCGGGAGGTAAGCGAACTGTTCATCCGGCATCAAGCTCCTTTTCGATTCATATAGCATACCCGTTTCGAGGCGGCCTGTCTGATGTTTTATGTTTGGACATCACGGCGCCGACGCATGAACGCCGACCTCGAACGACTGTAGATCCGGAGGATGTGGCGAATGGTATGTGAACCATCGTTATCTGTCTGACGAACCTTCACTTGAGGTATAATGAGGCGAAACGCATATGGGAATATCGATGTGAAGAAAACCCAACTTCGGATTTTCGTGAAAGATCGCAGGGGCGCTGTTCCGCTTCGGGCATTTCTGGCGGCTCTGGAAGCTGTGCTCGAGGCCGGTGGTGACGTCGATCGTAATTATAACGGCAAGTCCCGGGTGCGCTGGAAAATTGCCGAACTCCAGAATGGAAGTGCCGGTGCGGTGATCGAAGGGGTGCCCGAAAGCGCCAGATTTCTTGCGGCGGCAGAAGAAGTCGTTGCTCTCGTGAAGGATGGCCTTGGAAAACTGGAGTCCAAATGTACGGAGATTCCCCGCTACTTCTCGGAGCGTTCTTTCGCCAAATTGAAATCCCTCGCAAACAAGACGAATCGCAACCTCGAAGTCACAATCGGCGAGCAGACGATCACCCGGCAGACGGTGGCCACGATCGAGAACCTGACGAGTCCCAGGGCTTGTGCGGTCGATACCATCGACGGATATCTCGACATGGCACGTGTGCGAGGCGGAAAGCGGTTCCTCCTCTACGATGACAGGGACCGCAAGATCGATTGCTTCTTCCCGGACGAACTCATCGAAATGGTTCGAAAAGGCTGGGGAGAGAAAGTGCGGGTGCGTGGCGACGTCCAGAAGACGCCTGCTGGATATCCGCTTTCCATAACGGTTCGAACGATCGAGATTCTGGGACAGGCAGAAGCGTTCGATCTGAAATCGTTCATCGGCATCTGGGACATGGACATTCCCGGCGAAGAATATGTCCGGCGGATTCGCGATGAGTGAACCAGCAGTCGTTTACCTGGACAGCTGCTTCTTTATCGCTCTTTTCAAGAAAGAAGACGGACGTTTCGAAACGTGTCTTCGTATATTAGAAGATATTAAATCTGGAAAAGTGCGTGCTGCCATCTCGACGGCCGTCATCGCCGAAACCCGAAACCCGCCTGGGGCCAGAAAGAATGCAGGTGATCTGTTTTATCAACCTTTTCTTCATAAGGTGAGCCTGGACATGGCGATCGCCTATAAGGCCCGGGAACTACTGGAACATGTAACCGGTATCGGTGGTCTCGATGCCGTGCATCTTGCCACAGCCCTCGATGCCGGTGCCAGGTGGTTCATGACGTATGATCAGAAAGTCCTTCAGAAACGTGGCCATCCATCCATTGCCGGATTGGAAATCATTCTCCCATCGATGCCCTGGAACAATCAGCCGCCTCTTCCCGGTCTTATCGGGGCCGAGTGACGGTTGTCGGGCTTACGAATCGTTCTGGCAGAGTGATTGCAATGCGGCTTCGAGGCGGGTGAAGCCGATCAGTTCCTGCTCGAGGCGCAGATGCGGT
Source organism: Candidatus Rifleibacteriota bacterium (assembly GCA_022704935.1). GTDB lineage: Bacteria > Muiribacteriota > Ozemobacteria > Ozemobacterales > Ozemobacteraceae > MWAR01. Next base: position 7,208 of record JAKJFL010000038.1, on the reverse strand, counting down.
CGTATGCGGCCGTCGCGCAACTCGTCGAACAGGGCCCTCTCGGGGGCGGTCAACCGGCTCAGATCGTGGGTGAGCGGCTCTTTCTCTTCGCCCCAGAAGCTCTCATGGGCCATCAGGGTTTCGCGGTCCATGAGGAACGATGCGGCGTGGCCGAAATGACCGCGCAGGCTGTCGAGAATCGCAAAGCCATGCGTGTCGATGTCACCCCAATAATACAGGGGGTGTCGCTCCAGCCAGCGGGCCTTCGAAAGCGCGTTCCAGCCGTAGCCTGCTCCGAAAAGCACGATGGCGCCCGGAACCGGCGGGAACGCCAGGAAATTCGTTTCGTTTTCGGTGATGAAGACGCGCCGCACGGGTATGGAAAGACTCGCGAAGCTGTCCGCATCCACCGCAATATCGGGTGTGTGAATTCCGGCAAGAGGGGACAGGCGCTTGTCGAGAACGCGAAAGCGAATGCGTTCTGGCTTGTCGCGAAACCCATATCGGGCTGCGAAGCCGCCGATGCCGGTGCATGCCGGGTCGATCGCGTCGGGCGGCAGGGCAATATCGAATAATTCCGCCAGAAGTCCTCGATATCTTTCGATATATTTCGTGTGGATGCCCGGAAGATCGAGCTGGCGCAGATAGATGCCCGGGCGCGGATGCGACTGCATCCAGCCGACGATATCGAGCAGACGGGGCCAGTCGTCGATCGCGTCGAGCGCACGCAGGGGTCGCCTTGCCAGCCAGGCGACGAGGGCGGGCTGTCGTTCCCGTGTCTGGGCCGCCAGGGCCGTGAAGCGCGCGGCTTCCCGTTTTTTCCCGATCAGAGAAAGCGCCTCATCGAACGAGTCGATCCAGGCTTCACGTGGAATCGAATTTGGACCCAGCACGCGATGACTGAATTCACGCATTTCGATGCGGACATGGGGAACCGCCGATAGCTCGGCAACCCACTTCCGGACCTCGTCGAATCGTTCGGCCATTTCCGCCGATGTCGGCCCTTTCAGGGAGAGACGCTTCGGAAATGTCTCTTCGCCAGTGACGAGCGCCGAGAGCAGCTCGCCGCTTTCCCACCATTTCCGGATGCGATCCCGAACATCCTGCGGGCGGGTCCAGTTCATGCGGACTGCCTCGATTTCTCTTCGCGGTACTCCTCGATGGAAAGATTGCGCAGTCTGGAGTATCGCCCCTGCTCGTTGTGGACAAATCCCAAGCTCGACACGAAGGGCTCGATCACGTGGATCTTCTGGAGCGGGGTGATGATCAGGATCTGCAGGTTGAGCTTGGCGAACAGTCGCAAGCCGAACTGCGCCGACTCGTCCGAGCCGCGCGCGAACGCCTCGTCGATGACGACGAACCGGAACGTGCGCGAGCGGACCGCGCCGTATTCCAGGCCGAACTGGTAGGCGAGGCTCGCCGCGAGGATCGTATAGGCGAGCTTTTCCTTCTGGCCGCCGGATTTGCCGCCCGAGTCGGAGTAATGCTCGTATTCGGCATCGTTCTCGCGCCACCGCTCACTGGCAGAGAACACGAACCAGTTGCGGACGTCGGTCACCCGCTCCCGCCACCGCCGGTCATACTCCGCGAATCCCTCCCGGCCGCGGAACCGGTCGAGGATCTTCTTGACCTGCAGGAACTTGGCTTCCGAATACTGCTCGTCATCCGAGCCCGTCAGCGCGCCCTCGGTGCAGGCCCGCAATTCGCTTCTGAAATCGCGGATCTCGGCATCGGGGGCGTCCTGGGATTCTAGAACGATATAGCGATCGGTATTGAAATCGATCTGGGTGAGAGAGCCGTTGATGCGCCCGATCCGCTCCTTGATCGTTTCTCGTTCGCGGGCCAGCTGGGCGTTGAAGTTGGCGATCTCGTTGATCGTGTTCACGTTCAGCAGTTCCTTGAACCGGGCCTCGAACCGCGGCAGATCGTCCCGTTTCAGCCGGTCGAGAAGCCTGCGATACTCGGCGGCAGATTCGATCGAGGCGTCGAACTCCGCCGTCTCGAGCTTGAACTCGTCGTTGAACGCCACCATCGCCCTGGTGATTTTTTCGCGAAGACGGCCCTGGCGGTGGTCCTCGGCATCGATCCTGTCTTGAAGCCAGCCGCGAACGATCTGTTCCGCTCCGGCGCAGGATTCGACGGTCAGCGCGTGGTCGCCGTGGGCTTGCGAACGGATTTCTTCCAGGCGTTCCGGGGAAACGGCCGGCGGCGCCTCGCTCTCCGCCAGCGCCTTCGTCTCGGCATGCAGGGCTTCCGCCATACGCTTCTTTTCATCCGTTCTCGTCCGGTCCTCCCTGGCCGATTCCAGGTCGGTTTCGGCGAGCGCGAGTTCGGCGGCGGCTTCCCGGAGGCTCTGATTGAGCTGTTTCAACCGGTCGGATGCGGCTTCGAGCTTTTTGAACTCGTCGGTTCGTGATGATATATCAATAAGGATAGATTGCCAGTCGATCGCGGAAAACTCCGTGAACTCCTCGAGCCTGGCCAGCGTTTCCATGCGGTCCGACAGCTCCCGGTTCTCGCTCTGGAGACGGGAGATGCGGGCGCCGATCCCTGTCATCTTCTCTTCCCGCTGGCGGTTCTGCGCCTCGAGGGCGGCGATCTTGGCCGTGTTCGTCCAGCCCAGCACATACCGGCTGCGATCGAAGAGGGAATACCGGTCATCCTTCTCGTGGCGTCCCCCCGGCTCCTTGATCTGGCCGGCCCTGGTGATGGCCCGGGGTTCGCGCAGGAACTGCTCCGGCGTTTCACAGCATGCCACGTCGAACCGATGGGCCGTTTCGCGCTCCAGCCAGTCGAAAAAGGGCGAATCTGGCTTGATCGCCAGTTTGCGAACCAGCGAATCGGGGTGAAGTTCCGGCAGGGGGGCGCCTTTGGTCTTGCGCACGAGGTAGTAGACGAGCCTTCCCCGCAGGCGATTCCCGTCGACCCACTCGGATACGCGCTTGTACAGATGTTCGGGAACGAGCATCGAAAGCCCGAAATTGCGCAGAAGTCGCTCGGTGGCGCCTTCCCAGGCGCTTTCTTCCTCTCGCACCTGGAGAAGCTCGCCCGCGAACGGCATTTCGTCCTCGCCGATACCGAGGGCCTCGCAGACCGCATCGCGAATCTCGATCTGGGGCTGGCTGATGTTGCTCCGGCGGCGCTTCAGGCTGTCGATCTCTTTCCGCGTGTCGTCGTGCGCTTTTTTGAGTTCCTTGAAATCGACCTGGTTCTCGGTCAGCTCGTTCTGCACCTCGGATGCCCGGTTCCGGCTGGTCTCGCGAAGGTCGGCAAAACGGCTTCGCTGGGCGGTGAACGTGTCGACGTTTTCCGCCGTCCCTTCCCCGACGTGCTCCGAAAGCTCCCGGTACCGGCCGGCCCGCTTCTTTCTCGCTTCGAGATCTGCTTCCAGCCTCCTGATCTCCGCGGCCAGCCGCTCGAGCCGGTCGCCCCCGTTCTCGGCGACGGCACGCTTCAGATCGTCGACGCGCAGTCGCTGTTCATCCCTGCGACGCTCGAGCTGGTTCACCCGGGCCTCGCATCGCGCCAGCTCCTCGGCCAGGCCCGAGATGCGCTTGTCGAGCAGTCCCAGCTTCAGGCCGGCGAAATGAGAACGCAGGGCATCGCGGCACCGGCGCAGTTCCACGATCTCATCCGCGAGGGTCGCATGCCGATCGCAGTCTTCGGTCAGCGGCTCGAGCAGTTCCGTCTGACGCTTGGCCTTCAGGACGGCCTCGTGAGCCTGGGTGAGATCGTCGAAATGCCGTATCAGGCCATCGATGCGCGGCTCCACGTCGAACGCCTCCAGCATGTGATGCCGGACGAAATCCGTGAGATTGCCCACGGATTTCATCGAGACGGTCTGATGAAACAGCTCCAGCGCTTGCTCGTTGCCGATGCCGAACCGCCGCCGGAACCAGGCCCCGTATTTCGGGAAATTCTCCTCGATCTCCGCGCCGAGACCGCGAAGCCGCTTCTTCAGATGGGAAATATCGGTGCCGAACCCGGAAAAATCGGCCGTGATCGACAGCTCCCGCTCGCTTCCGACGTAGAAACGAGCCGGCTGGCCCTGGGGATCTTTCAGCCAGAACACCTGCGCCAGCGTGACGGTGTTGTTATATCCTTCGTTATAGAAAACGCCGAGGATGACGGAATACCCGTTCGAGTCGCGCAGGCTCACCGGTTTCGCCGAAAGGCTCGTCTCGCTCCGCTCGGACTTGTAATGGCCAAGCACGTAGGAACGCAGCGTGCGCTCCCGGAGGTCGGCGCCGGCGGCCTTGTTGTAGGCGACCCGGTTCGCGGGTACGAGAAGCGTGGTCACGGCATCGACGAGCGTCGATTTTCCCGAGCCGATATCGCCGGTGAGCAGGCAGTTCCTGCCGTTCAGCTCCAGCGTCCAGACCTTCCCGTCGAACGTGCCCCAGTTGTAGACTTCGAGCCGCTTCAGCCGGAAGCCTGTGAGAGCGTCGTCGGCTGCGAAATCGAGTTGCTGTGTCAGAGTCTCATGCATGGTCGGTCCCCGTGGAAGCGGGCCCGAGATGGGCCTGGTAAGCGGCCAGCCGCTCGTCGAAGCCGGTCAGCCATTGGGCGTCGATGAACGCCTTGATGATGCGCTGCACCTCGAAATGATCCGGCTCTCCGGTGGTTTTGAGGCGGCGAAGGAAACCGAGGTCGATCACCTTGTTGATGTGCGCGTCGATCTGGTCGATCAGCCTCGTCTCGTTGCTCGTTTCGGGCAGGAAGAGGCGCATCATGTCGATGATCTCTTCGCGCGAGAGAACCAGGCGCGTGCCGCTTCCGCCGCAATCGAACTCGGCGAGCCGTTTCCGAAGAAGGGCGATCAGGAGGCTCACGGGAAAGGTGAGCTGTCTGCGCGTGACGAGCTGCGGGAGTTTCCCGGCGGTGTCGTCGCCGGCATCGGCACGGTTACGGAGATAGGCGTATCCTTCGGACTCATCGAGGATGAGCTCCAGCCGAAGGACGGTCAGGTAATCACGCACGTCGTTCTGGAAGCTCAGCAGGGACTGCCACAGCCGCTCGTCGTCGTCCCGGTGGACGATGCCCCTGAGGAGCGTGATGCACAGCGCTGACAGATCTGCGGATGGGGAAGTTGCGGTCGTCTGTTGTCGTTCCATGGTCATCTCGTGAAAATGATGCGCTTCAATATTGCGCGTTTCGTGACGGTGGGGGTGTCGGAATCTGCGTTCTGCCAGGAGATGGTTTCCGTCGTCTCTTCGTCGACGACGAAACGGAAGGAGTCGCTCCCCAGCTGCAGATACGCGACGAGTTCCGCGAGGCCGCGGCGAAGCGGATGCCGTTCGACCAGTTCGCCCAGGCTGAACTGGGGGCGGGCCTGAAGCTCGCGGCGGATGTTCGCGGAAAGTTGTTCGCGGTCGACGACGAACTGGGAATACAGGACGGCCGCATCGAGGTCGGCATCGCCCTGCTCCAGCCTGAGGTCGGTCACGACGTGCTTCACCGTCGGCGCATACAGGGGGCGCTCCATGGGGAGTTGAACGTCGGCGGCGGGCTCGGCGAGTTCCATGAAATCCCCTTTCGGAGGCTCGGCCCGAAGCGCCAGCGCCTTCGATTCTATATTGTGAAGTATTTCCATGATGCGGCGGTGTTCCAGTCTCGTCCGGTCGTCGAGGAAGCGGCGGAGCTGCTGGGAAAGATGCGCTACCATGCGTTGGGCGTGCTCGCCCGCTTCCAGCCAGTCGTAGTGGATGCGGCGGAGGCGCGGGTCGGGGTTCAGCTCCGAGACCGGAGGCAGCTGCAGGACCTTTTCGAGCAGGCGTGAAAACTCTTTCTGCCTGGTGTCAGAGAGCAGGAAGGTCCAGAATGCCTGGAAACTCCGGCCCTGGTCGGATTCCGCGATCACGTCGCGTTTTCCCATGATCTCTTCGAGGAGCGTGCCGCGACTGCCTTCCCAGAGGGTGATGCGCTCGCGCGCTTCGCGGTCGAGTCGGCGGAAGTTCTGCTCCACTTCGCGAAAATCGGCGAGCAGTTCGCGCGACGTCTGGACGAACTGCTGGAATCGGTCTTTCAGAGCCGTCTCGTCGAGGAGTGATACATCTCCGGCCTCGATGCGGCCGATCTCGGCATCGATCTCGTCGCGGCGTTTCCGCAGTTCGGCGATACGCTTGTCGGGATCGGCCTCACTGCCCTCGTCCATCTGCCGAAGCAGCTCGAACAGCGTGAGCAGGCGCGACTCGGTTCCGACGAACTTCCGCTCGATGAGCGAATGCAGCCAGCCGATGGCTTTTTCGGCGGCGGGGGTCAGGTCGAACAACGGTTCATCCGACGACGGGCCGTAGAACTTCCGGAGCCAGCCCTTCTCGGGTTTTGCCCACTCGTTGAGATACTCCATCGCCGGCCGCGGAAACGATTCGGGGCCGATCTGCTGTCGAAGGGCATACAACGCGTCTTCGAGCGTTTCGGCGAGATCGGCAGCGGGCTTGGTGCGCAAGTTCGGCTCGATGAACGATCTATGGAGAAAATGAATCACGAGAGGCGCGTGGTCGGACCGCAGAAGGCACCACGCCGGATGATGGGTGCGAAGGGCATCGATCGTCGAGTAATCGAGTCTCCCTGTGTGTCCCACGTTCATCCTGTTATCGTAGTATCGCTCCTCATCGGGATGCAAGAAAAAATTCACCCCCGAATGTCATCGCGTGACATTCGGGGGTGAATAGAATGAACCGTTTAGTTATTCCCTATGCCGTGAACTTTGAGGAAGTTGCCGTGCTGGTCGAGGAGGCGGTGCAGGGCGCGGCCGACTTTTTCCTGCTGGTCGCCCATTTGCACGAACTCGTCGGCGAGCTTGCGGGCGGCGAGCATCTCTTCTTCGGTCGTGATGCCGGCAACGATGGCCTTGACCTCGGCCTGCGCCTGGAGCATGGTGTTTTCGGCTTCCACGGGGCCGACGGGCGGCACGCCGCCGTGAGCGGCTTCATCCATGAGTTCTTCCATGACGGCCCATGTCCACAGGTGCTTCGACAGATCCTTGACCGATCCGGCGAATGCCGAAACCGCGAAGACCATCAGAAAAACAACGACTACTGCCACGAGCTTCCTGGAAACCGACATTGTTCATCCTCCGATGTTGAGTTGCCCGACAATATGCAGATTTCATGCCACCAAAGAAAATGCGATGGAATCTGCGTTTTCGGTGGCCGGCAGAGTTGCGATTGCCGTTTTTTTGTACGTCGTCAGCCAGTTTTCCCGCACCCTCGCGCAAACAAAGACAA
>JAKJFL010000576.1:0-2693 GCA_022704935.1 Candidatus Rifleibacteriota bacterium | reverse complement strand
CTCGATCAGGTGCTTTGCGCCCGCTTCGGTGGTGCCGCGCCTGAGAACGAAGCCGCCGTGCGGCATACGGCTGTGTTCTCGGTCAAGTTCCTCCTGAGTAACGAAATTCACGGTTGTATTATAGTCAGAGAAATAGTTCGGCATCGTTCTGATATCGTTCTCGATGCGTGCCTTGTCCGCCCCCGATTCGGCAACCACATAGCAATGCCGTGTATGGCTCTGCCGCGGGGTAAGGTCCGGTGTCCCGCCGCTGCGCACGGCCTCGAGCGCCTCGGAAACGGGGACCGTATACTGTTTTCCATCAGCAACCCCCTCGATGCGTCTGATTGCGTCGGAGTGGCCCTGGCTGATTCCCTTGCCCCAGAAGGTGTAATCCTTCCCTTTTGGCAGGATGCAGTTGGCATACAGGCGGTTGAGCGAAAACATGCCGGGATCCCATCCCACGGAAATGATCGCGACGTTGCCTCCGCGGCGGGCGGCCTTGTCGACGGCGGTGAAGTATTCCGGAATCTTCGCATGGGTGTCGAAGCTGTCGACGGTGTTGAACAGGGCGGCGTATTTCGGTCCCTGTTCCGGGAGGTCGATTGCGCTTCCGCCGCATAGGATCAGTACATCGATGGAACCCTTCTTCATTTCGAGTATGTCGGTTCCATACACATTCACGCCCGGAGTTGCAATCTTGACGGCATCGGGCGCGCGGCGCGTGAAGACGGCCGCGAGCTCCATGTCGGGGTTCTGCCGGATCGCGAGCTCAACACCTTTTCCGAGATTGCCGTAGCCAAGAATTCCAATACGTGTTTTCTGCATCGAATGCTTCTCCTTCTGGGTGCCGCGTCAATCCCAAGTGAATCGTCTCACGGTCAGGCCGGGATATTTCCCGGGCGACTTGACCTGCAGGGGTACTTTGTCTACAACAGAAGAAACACCTTTTGCAACCGGAGCCCGACATGGACACGTTCAGATCGTTCGGCACCTATCTGCTCTTTGCTCTCCTGCTTGTTTTCAGCGCGAACCGGGGATACGCGGAGAGCCAGGATTTTCCCACCTTACACGCGGATGATCCCTACGCGAACACGAATTACCAGGGGTTCACGGATGATGACGATTCCTGGTATCAAACCGAAGACGAGACATCCTATCCCGGCTCCCCGGAAGCCGAACCGCCCCAACCGCCTCCGCCCCCGCCCGTCGTTCCGCAGCCTCCCGTCCAACTGGATCAGAAAACAGTTCTGATCGGTCGTCCCCCGTATCTGAGCCTTTCGGAAATGATGCGCCATGTGGGCACGCTGTTCGCCTTTCTGAAGAAAGAGATGGGGGTGAAGGAGGTCCGTCTGGTGACGGGGCAGGATTACACCAGCGTTCTGGCCGCCCTCATCCGCGGAAAAATCGATTTTGCCTGGGTCGGCCCGATGGCATACGTTATCGGCAACGAAAAAGGGGACCTGATGCCGATCGCCAAGGCGCAGCACCAGGGCGGAGCTGCCTACCGCGGCGTCTTCATTACGTTGAAGAACGGCCGCGTTCTCGGTCTCGACGATATCCGCGGGAAAACCGTCGGTTTCGTCGACCCCGAATCCGCCAGCGGCTACCTGTATCCGCTCTATCTTTTGAAACGCCTGAAGATCGATCCGCACAAAGTCTGCAAGGTTCTCTTCCTGAAGAAGCACGACGCCGTCCTCGGCGCGGTTCTCGACGGAAAAATCGACGTCGGCGTCTGCCTCGAAGCCACACTGAAAACGATCAGCGACCCGAAGCAACTCAATCGCATCCTCGTCCTGGGGAAAACCGACGAAGTGCCCTCCGACGTGATCGTCTGCCGGAAGGACTGCCCCGTCAATCTGCGCGAACGCTTTCTGGAAGCTCTCCTGAAGCGCACCGCCTCAGACGCCGCCGACCCTCTGCGACAGACGTTTGCTCCTGCCGAAGACGCAGACTTCCAGTCGGTTCAGGAAGTATGGAACGCCGTCCGGTCGATGATCCGCCACCCTTGACGGAAACATCGCCATTTCCCTACAATTTTGATTCGGCTTTGTATTCATCTCCGGACGTTCTGAAATCATCTCGTTTCGAGCCATCTGTATGTTTTACCCCGATTGTGCTACGGTTATCGAGAAATCAAACCACGCGTGCCGACACCGGGAGGCATTCCGAATGAAACGCGGTTTTACGTTGATCGAGCTGCTTGTCGTCGTATCGATTCTTGCCATCTTGGGCAGCGCAGCTTTGCCCTACATTCAGTCGTATGTCGAGGAAGCTCGCATCGCCAAGGCCAAAACAGACCTCGAGGAAATTGCCAGGGCGCTGATGGTCTACGAAACTCGCGAAGGCACGTATACATCGGACAGCGTTTCACTTCTCACCGGCAGGTATCTCAACAAGGCGCCCGTAGATCCCTGGGGGAAGGCCTATGCTGTTTCAACCGAGTCCGGCAACGTGGTTTCCGGCGGCCCCGACAGGTCCTTCGCGAGCCCCGAAGACAATATCTTCTTTTCGTATCTCCCTCCCCTCACCCTCGTTCAGGTAAAGTGGCTCGACAAGAACAGTTCCGGCGCCGTCGACGCACAGAACGTCAACGACGAACTCCATCTCGTCTTCAGTCGCAAGATTTCGGCAACAGGCGCCGCAAACCTTTTCACCGGAGCCTGCCAGACAACACTGGACAAATGTTTCGAGGCTCTTCGCTATTCGGCGTG
>JAKJFL010000575.1:0-2694 GCA_022704935.1 Candidatus Rifleibacteriota bacterium | reverse complement strand
GCTTCCGTCGGGAGCCATCCGCCCGCCATCCGCGACCGGAACGCTCAGATCGGCCCAGAACTGCGCTTCATTCTCGTAAAAATGCGTCGCCTTCTTCGCATACTGGAGCAGGCTGAACAGGTTGGGCGGCATGCACTCCCATTTTCCCGGGCTCCAGTCGGTGACGCTCGTGAACGCGGGCTTTCCCGGAAGGCCGAAATCCGTCTTCTTGTTCCGGTAAAAAATCTCGATTTTCGAGATGTCCTTCGGGTCTCCCGCCTGCCCGTGGGGCTGGACATTGATCAGGATGTTGGCATACTTCGATTCGAGGGGAGCTTCGGCCCGCAGTCCGAGCGGGTATTCGAAGTGCCCTTTTCCGTACAACAGAGTTGGGGCGCTCAGGGCATCACAGAACGAGAGGATCGTGAGCATGGACTTGACCCCCGACCGGAGTAACGGCGGATTGTAAAAATCCGTATTGCGAAGAACAGGAAAATCGATTTCGTGAGGTCTGTCGGGGGTCGTCGCTCTCGACGTCCACTGTAGTGTCGGGACTATGTTGAACAGCGGCTGCGTCGAGGCGAATTTATCCATCGCGAGGGCGTTGAACTCCGTCAGCGTCGGCTCGTCGCTGGTTCCCAGAAATGTGTTGGCGGACATCTTGTCGTTTGCATTGATGCGGATCTGTCCCGGCACCTGGCACAGGGAATCGGCCGCGGGGTCGTCGCCCGGCGTTCCCGTCATGCCGGTGCAAGATTTATATTCACCGTTATACAGATTGTGGATGCAGATCGTCGCCACGCCGCCGCTCCAGTCGATCGGATTCTCGATCCCGCCCCCCTCGCCAGAATATTTGTCGGCTGCCTGCTCGAACAGCAGATTCGAATTTGCGACGAAGAGGGAATACTCAGGAGCCGGCGGTTGAATATCAGATACTTTGAATTCCCTGTCGGCGACGAGGGTGCGTTTGATCACCGGTCCACCCTGGCCTTGCGGCCGATATTCGACATCGGCCGTGAACCTGAGAACACCGCCTTTCTCCACCACCTTGGGTGTCCTCGATGGCCCGAACGCGGTCTTGTCGACCATCCCCTTCAGGACGCCGGGAACGGCATCGTACCCTTTTCGGATGCTCTCCCGCAGGAGCGAGGCTTCCCAACTTATTGCGTGGAGATCGGCATCCGATGTTTCCTCCATCATCTGGCGTCGGATGGCGGCCAGATTGAATTCAGGCTCATCGCCGATATCGATGTATGATTTCATGATTCCGTTGATGTCCACGTAACTCGCCACATCGTAATCGAGACCGATGATGGGGATTTTCACCTTGACCCGATAGGCAATGGTGTAGTCGTTCGATTTCGTGACTCGCACGTATCGGTCGGAGGCAAACGTTTCTCCGATCGAGGGGCTGAGTTTGATCTGCTCTTCGTCCTGGGTTTGAAAATTCGGAAGATTCACCTTGACGCCCAGCGAGCCGATGAGATCCTCGATACGGCCGGCGTTGTCCGGTTCGTCATCGAAATTGTCGAGAAACTTCGCGGTTTCGCCATTCGTCGGCCGCGGCTTGATCGAGACCCCTGGAACCGCGTATCCCGCCTTTTTCGAGGTGAACGCGGCCGCCGAGACGACTTCGCACTTCAGGCCGAGCGAGACATGGTCGGGACCTCCCAGTTCGTTGAGCATGCTCGTGATCGGCGCGAGAGCAGGAGTCGTCAGATCGAACGACGGCAGCGGCTTCGAATTGTACGGAGCGAGATTCAGCGGGGAATTCTGCCCCGTCGGGTCGCTCATCTTCCCGTTGGCGATCTCGGCAGGATAACGAAAATATTGATATATATTCTGGTCTGTTTTATCATTCATCAAATCTTTGACGTATCGGAGAAGCAGTTCGACGGATGATTCGGCCAGTGCCTCCGCTTTCTTTTCATTGCTCGCGAACCGGGTGAGATACTGTCTCGAGGTGTTCGACTTGAAGAAGGTGATGACGATGACGAGCAGAACGCTGACCACACCGATCACGACGAGATAGGCGGAACCGCGCTTCCAGGGCAGGAGACTCATGTCAGTTCTTCCTGTCATCGAAATACCCCTCGAATTCCCTGATCCGCTGCTTCACATCGGCGACGCACGCCTCGCGATCCGCGGAGGTGGCACCGATGTTCTTCATGTCGCGTTCGACGATCTTGTTGAAGGTCGCCTCGTCGTTCGCAGCGACCAGATGATCGTTCATGTATTCGGCATAAGCGTATGCATCGCCTGACTTGTCGAGGCCGAGCACACCGAGATCGTTGTCACGCTGAAGCATTGCCTGCTGCTTGAAAAGATTCGCAAACAACATCTTGTTCTGCAGTTTTGCGGCGGCCTGAAGCATGTAATCGTAGATGAGATGCTTCGAAACGGGCGTGACATCAGGATCATCGAGAGCTTTTTCAAACGCCCTCAGTGCGCCCTGGTATTCTTTCGATTCGAGGAGGGCAAGGCCTTCCTTCATGTCTGGCAGCAGCCGAAGCCGGTAGACTTCCCTGGTCTTCTCGGTCAACGATTCATCTTCAAGCTTTTCGCGAAGCCATTTTTCGGAAGCTTCCGCCATCTTCCTGCGATGGGCGCGAATCTTGCCGGCCTTTTCCTCGAGCTGGGCCATCGTATCCGGAGTCAGCGTGACGGGGGGAATCACGGGCTGGGCCGAGGTCGTTTCGAGAGGCGGCGGCCCGC
>JAKJFL010000574.1:0-2698 GCA_022704935.1 Candidatus Rifleibacteriota bacterium | reverse complement strand
GGCTGGTTTGGGCGACTGTTTTCACACGGGAAGCAGTGACACGGCCCTCCCCGCCGACGAGGACGATTTCCGGCAGGCCGTGTTCAAGCACATGAGGAAGCATTTTCAGGAGAAAGGCCAGGCCATTTGCGTGGGAATAGGCGACATCCATGGTTCGCACCGCTTCCATGCCGTCCAGAACGAGCACTTTCTTTTCGGGGCCGAATCCTCGCAGGGCATCGACGATCACAACCCGGTCGATGCCTTCGAAATACCGCAGGAGATCGAGGCCCTGGAGACCGCCATCGATGACTTCCACCGATTCGGGCAACGGATGTCTCGTGAGATGATCGAACACCCGGGGTCCCAGGTCATCTCCGGGAATCAGGCGATTTCCAACGCAGACGATGCGGATCATGCGCGACGGATGGCATGGACGGCGCAGACGAGGCATGGGTCGAAAGACCTGATCACATGCGCAACTTCGATCGGATTCTCGATGTCCGCGACCGGCGTTCCGACCACGGCTTCTTCCCAGGGGCCTCTTTTCCCTTCCAGATCGCGGGGAGAGCCATGCCAGGCGGTGGGAGTGATGATCTGGTAATGGGTGATCCGGCCGGCCTTGATCTTGACCCAATGTCCGAGCGCTCCACGGGCGGCCTGGATGAGGCCGTAGCCCTCCCCATCGAGAACCTGGGCGCCACGGGTGTAAAACCGGTCCTTCACAGGATCGATTTCCGTCAGCCAGGTGTCAATGGCCGGCAGAAACCAGGCAGGCCTGGTCAGGCGAGCGAGCTCTCTGGTGAAGACGCTGGGGCCGCTTCCATCGACCAGTTCAGAAAACAGAGGATTGTCGGCGACCATCATCTCGGCAAGAGGGCTGGTCTCCGCCGGATGGCCAGCATAGCGCGGAGCCTTGGCCCAGGAGTATTTCCGACTCTCCTTGCCCGTCGCATACGGGACGGTGGTTCCCTCGAAGGGATGCTTCGGACCTCCATCATCTTCCCGGAACCAGGAATGGGACGGATCCTCGGCGATGCTGTCCTGGAGAAACTCTTTATGGCCGCTGGATGAGATGAATCCGGCGGGGATGAAGTTGCCGCCCCCCGCCATGCCAACCACGGCGGAATCGGGCGGGAGAGGAAATCCTCCGACACTGAGGAAATTTCCATGCCCCTTCCCGAGGGTGTGGAAACCGGCTGAACGGGAAAACCTGATGAAGAAGCCGAGATCGCTTTCCGCATGGGCTTCGCTCTCATGAAGCCATTTCTCGAGATCGGCGGCGCTCTCGACCGCACGCCATCGCTCGATGCTGCATCCCAGGACCCGCCGTTCATACCAGTGCCGGAAACGGCTCAGCGTCTGCCGGGACTGCGAAATGTCATTTCGGTTCGGGAGCGACACCACGCCGCCGGGAACGATGAAGGATGTGTGCGGCCACTGGCCTCCGAAAATCGCGATGATCTCGAGTAACCGCTTTGTCTCACTGATGATCTCGATGACGGCCTGACCGGCGAGAGGCTCGTATCTGCGCTGGGCCTCGGGATACAATGAATGCGACTGGTATGCCGGATTCACGTAGTCGGGAGCGAACATCAGAAAATAGTGCCGCATATCGCTCTGGATGTGCTCGATCATCGAACAGATATTCCGAACCCGCTCGCCATCGGCGGGAATCGTTACTTTGGCGATCATGTCCAGGGCTTTGGCTGCCGCCGTCAGGTGGCTGATGCTGCAGATTCCGCAGATTCTCGGCGTGATCACCAGACCATCGAGAGAGCCACGCCCGACAAGGATCTTTTCGAACCCTCGAAACATCGTTCCCGAGCTCCACGCATCATCGACGATGCCGTGGGAAACGGAAATCCTGACTTCGAGATCCCCTTCCACACGATTCAGGGGCACATTGAGCGTTATCTTTTCCGCCATGTCTGCCTCCAGCAGGGCTCTTGCAACCCTTGCTCCGGGAATACGCCTAGATTTTGGTCTTCCGTTGTTTCAGACGCTCCGGTGCCGACGCAGCCGCAATGCCTTTGTATGCCATGTAATGGGCCCGATCCAGGCCGGCCGGCAGGAGTGTGGGGATTCCTTCGATATTCTGCGTTTCAAAGAAAGGGAAGCTGCGGGGAAATTCCGGGGAAGTGCAGGCAAAGCAGGGAACGCCGACCCGCGTCTTCGAGGACCGCCGGTTCCAGAGGATTTTGTTGCAGGGCCCGAATGCCAGCGGGCCATGGCACCCTTTGAAAAAGAAGAGGCAGCCCTTCTCGCCGAACTCCTTTTCCTCAACCCGGTACTCGTGATACTCGTTTCTTGTACACCCCTGATGGACAAGGAGACCATACCATTCGAGCGGACGATGAAAATCATCCAACTCGAGGGGCCCTTTCTCGACAAGGGTCGTCAGGACTCCGCGGACAACGTCGCTGTGGCAGGGGCAGCCGGCCAGATTGATCACGGGGAGCCCGCTTTTCGATCGGAACTCCTCTCCGAGGAAGCCGCCCGGAATCTCGCGGTGGAACTGCATTCCGGTGGCTTCGATCTCGCCGTCGCGGCCGATTCCCCCGAAACCGGCACACGTGCCTACCGCAACGACATACTGCGCTTTCTTGGCCAGGCCTGCGATGAGGTCTTTCTTGGGAACTCCGTTGATCGTATGAAACATCCCCGTTCCGCCGGGACCGCGAATAATAGACCCCTCTACACATAAAATGTCCAGAGG
>JAKJFL010000573.1:0-2711 GCA_022704935.1 Candidatus Rifleibacteriota bacterium | reverse complement strand
TGCCGAAGGTGAAAACGAGCGACACCCAGGTGCTGACGCTCCAGCCTTCCGTTTCGAGGTCATCGGCATCCTGGGTGAGGCGCAGCGAGATGAGGAAGGTGAGAAAGAAGCACAGCAGGAGGATGATCCGGAACATGGACCGTTTCATCTCCGTCGTCGGGCGCATCAGGGGCTCGTTGAGATAGGCGGATCCGACGGACCAGCCTGTGTCGGCGACCGGCGCGCAAAACGTCAACAGAGTCTGGCCGCTTTCCCCGGACTGCAGTTCGATGAACTCGGGCTTTCCCTGTGTGACGGCTTTTCCGAGCTTCGCCAGGTCGGGCGTGTTCTGCTCGATGGCGAGCTCGAAGAGGGTGCGGCCGGCTTTGACCAGCTCGTGTCGCGGATGGATCAGGTATCTGCCTTCACGGGAGAGCAGGAAGGAATACCCGTGGCGCCCCAGGCCGACCGCGTCGAGTTCGTTCTGGACGAGACTGCGGGTGACGTCGACCCAGACCTTCCCGACGGTGATCCTGTTGCCCTGGGGGTCGGTATGGAAGACCGGGAACTGCGCGACCTCGAGCAGTTCGTCGGCGCCGACGGCCGACAGCTTCTCGCGAGTGGCATACAGGGGGGCGCGCTGGCGGACGTCGGGGTCGCCGGTCAGCGGATGGAACGCCACGCCGATCCCGAACAGTTTCGGCTCGAGCCCGAGCGTTTCCTGGAGCCGCTTGGAGATGTCGCGCTGGGGCACGTCGCCGGTATTGATCTCTTCGGCGAGATCGGCTCCCGCTTTGCGCAGGCCGTTGATCAGACGGGCGATATCCGCTGCGGCGCGATTGACGTTCGCCCTGCCGTTTTCCAGCGCTTCCTGCCGGAGCCAGAAAAGACTGCCGGCATACCGGGCGCCGTCAAGAAGCGCCTGCAGCATACAGCAGGCGGCCAGGACTGCGAATACCCAGTAAAGTCGTTTCCGGATCATCCTTCTCCGTTCTCACCCATGTGCGCCGCCTCTACCGCGTGCGCTTTCGCAAAGCCGGAGGGGGTGCATGCGGGCAGTCTACCATGGATGCTTTCTCACTCCAACTCATCGCCGAAATGAGAGGGATGTTACCGTGTCGGAATATTGCCTGGTGCAACCGTCGATGATGCGAGTGCAGTTTCGACCGCTTGGATCATTTCAGGAGACAGCGGGTCCGTTTTGGCGCCGAAGTGTACAAGGATCTGGCCCGACCGGTCGATGAGAAACTTGTTGAAGTTCCAGGAGATTGCCCCGACGGTGGCCTTGTGGAGGGTCTGGTTTGTCAGAAACGTGTACAAGGGGTGCTGATCGTTTCCCTTGACGGAGATCTTGGAAAACATGGGAAAGGTAACCTTGTATTGGAGCGTGCAGAAAGACTTTATTTCAGAATTGGTTCCGGGTTCCTGCCAGAGAAAATCGTTTGCGGGAAATCCGAGAACCTCGAAGCCTCGCTCGCGATAGGTCTCATACAACTTTTGAAGACCCGCATACTGGCCCGTGAAGCCGCATTTGCTGGCAACGTTGACGATCAGTAAAACCTTGCCGCGCCATTTTTCGAGGGACACCGGCTTGTCATCGATGTCGTTGACGGTGAAATCATAGAGCGATCCAGAAACCGACCGGCCGGCCCGGGGCTCTGCCGCGGAAGCGATATCCATGGCCCGGACCGTTGAATTTGAAGCAATACACAACAGGCCCAGGAAGAAGATCGTTGACAAAAAAGAACGGGATGGAGTGTGGCGAAGCATTTCAACCTCCTGATTCATGCACGTTTTACCCCTGACTGAACGGGTACCCCAAACTTACCATGTTCCGATACGATATGTCGGTGAATAATTGCAATAACCGACATTGTCAGGTATGCGGATAACAGGGGTGGTCCGGGCAAGTTGGACAACAGTTTAATAATAGTATATAATATAAAATATGCGCGTCACACCGTTCCCTTGCTGATGTATTCAGTATTTGCCCCGTAAAAAGGCCTTCCGACCAGCTAACTGGCTGAAGTGATCAAGCCAAATTTCCCTGGGCGCATTTTTCTCTTCACTGGAAAGATGCCGAAAAAGAATAATCTCGTTGGCCTGTGAACCGGCGAACGAGGAAATTTTCGGTGGAGCTGATTGAAGTGGACGCTGCGGCCGCATCGTGCGGACATCGAGCGATCGCCGGGCGGGTTGTCGCCAGCACCATCTGGAAGGAAGCGCAAAAGAGCGGAAAACGCCATACGGAGGTTTCGGTTTCCGGCTGTGTCGAAACCAAAACGCTTTCCCAACCGCCGGAAAGCATGGCTCCGAAAGCGGTTGTCGAGGGCGTGATCGACCTGGTCTATCTGACGCTCGAAGGCTGGAAAATCATCGACTATAAAACCGACACCGTGACGGACGAAGCTGACCTGAAACGTCTTGCCGAATGGCACGCCCCTCAGCTCCGCGCCTATGCGAAACACTGGGAGACCATCGTCGGTGAGCGGGTTGTCTATACCTGCCTGTATTTCGTCCGCCCCGATCTGTGCGTATCGATCTAACGCTCCAGATCAGCGGTCTGTTGCATCTGTTCGTTGGGCCTAAATGGAAAGGAAATCAGGAGGCTTCTTCGGAGAGCAGTTGAATGACCGTCGCCCGAAGCGGCGGGATGTCTTCGGAGACAATCTTCACGATGATGGAAAGGTCGACACCCTCGTAATCGTGGGCAATGATATTTCGGACAACAT
>JAKJFL010000572.1:0-2712 GCA_022704935.1 Candidatus Rifleibacteriota bacterium | reverse complement strand
CGGGAAAAACCGGCAGCCGCATCCGGAGCGGAAAGTGGAAAAGGACCTGCAATCCTGGCCGAACCTCCGGTTGTCAGACCCCCGACTCCGCGGGCACAGCCTCCCGCGCTGATCCTCCCGGATGACATTCCCGCGCCCGTGAAAAAGCCCGTTGCGGCGCCTTTGAAGCCGGTGAAGAACGGTTCAGCCGCCGGCACGACGTCAACGGACGGTTTCCTGCCGATCCGCAAGGCGACGCCGGCTGCGAAAACCGGGAAAGCCGGAACGGCCACTCCGGCCAGCGGCACGTTCCAGCCGCTGAAAAAAAAGTCCGATGCGCCGACCGGCTTCATGCCGATTCGCAAAGCCTCGCCCACGACAGGCGAGTGAGGCTGGCTTCGGCCGCTTTTTCCTGTTGCCATTCCCGACCCGTTTCCGGGTTCTTTCGTCACGTCTGAAGGGAACGTGTCGTTTCCGCGATGAAATATATATCGGCCCTCATCTTTTTTCTCGAATGTGACGAAGATAGAGACGAGGTGTCATGTATCAAAAGGCGTTTCCGCACCCGACCTGCCTGAGGAGGTAGCTCATGAAACAACACGCAACCATCCGCCTGACGGCGATGATCCTCTGTACGATGCTGCTCTGCGCCTTCGCAGCCCCCGCGTCGGCGCAGTCCGCGCGCGCGCGCGGCATGGGCGGAGCGTTCCTCGGCGTGTCGGACGACGAATCGGCGGCCTATTACAACCCCGCCGGTCTGTCGCAGATCCAGGGCCGCGAGGCGTCAGTCCAGATGAAGGTGAATGAGCGCGACGATTTCAACTGGACGTCGCTCGCCTTCACGGGGCATATCTACGAGGACGAGGCGAAGGACACCTTCTCCATCACGGATTATCTCGAGCACAACGTGCTCGAAGAGCCGGTCGCCCGCCGGCCGAAATACAGCTACGGCGTGGCTTATTCCCAGGACAATCGCGACGTTGGCTTCGGGAAACGTGTCGGCGGCGAGTTCCTCGGCGTCAAACGGGAGGTCGAAGATCTGCAGATCGGCTTCGGAACGCGTTTCCCGATCGCACGGAGGATGCTGGCCCGCGAACAGTTGTACGGCGGCATCAAGCTTCGAGCGACGACGGCGGATCGCTGGATCAAGACACTCGGCACCCATGCCAAACGCGATACCCAGTCGATGGGGCTCGGTTTCATGTATCACTACAACGACCGTATCACGGGTGGTCTCACGGTCGACAATCTGGTCCAGCGTGTCGACGGCGTGGGGAACGACCGAGACGGCGTGAGCCTCAACCTCGGCGGCGCCCTGACGCTCACCAAGGGGACGATCGTTTCGGCCGACGCCACGAACATCACCAACTCCGATCGCACGAACGAACAGCAGTATCGGGTCGGCGTCGAGAAGAAGTTCATCGAGAACGACCTGACCATGCGGGTCGGCTCGTGGAACGGCACGCTGACGGTGGGCTTCGGCATGCATGTGCTGCCAAACGTCCGGCTCGACTACGCGTATTATGCAGGCGACGTCGTCCAGGAACATTACGTGGGCGGCCACATGACCTTCGACTGACGGAAGGGGCGGCATGAGGCGACATATATTTCAGCGTATACAATGCTGCGCCGGCATTCTGCTGGCGCTTTGTTTTCTCTGGAACGGCGGGGCGAAAGCCCTCGATCTGCCTGCCGTCTCGACGATGACGGTGGACTTCGGCCGCCAGGCCGTGACGGCGTGGGGCATCGCGGGACAGCCCTGGGAAACGGTGACGTCCCAGGAAGAGGAGAAGGCGCGCGCCTGGATGGATGCGATGCACCATGCCTATGCGGCGATTCTCGACGTTCCCCTGATGGAAGGACTGACCGTCAGGTCCGCCATTGCCGGAAATGCCGCTCTCAAGGAACGTCTGGGGCAAGTGCTCCTCGAAACCGACCCGGTGTTCTACGATCCAGACATGACCGGTCTGGTCAGATGCCGCATGGAGTTGCCCTTCGCGGGGAAGATGAGCCTTAGGACGGCGCTGTATCTGGCGGCCCTCCGGCCGCGGCCGCAGGAGCCGAAGGCATTTCTGGCCTCGTGGACCTCGATCGCGTCGGCGACGGAGCTGGCGGCGGATACGGCATCGGCAACGGGCGAAGCGCTCAGACGCGTCGTCATCGATCTGCGCCGAACGGTGTTCGAACCGTCTCTGTTCCCGCGCTTTTTCTCGGAAACAGGGGAACTGCTGTTCCAGGAAGGGCTGGTTCCCGGCCCCGACCGGTTCAGCCGGCCCGTCGTCAGATTCACGGAAAACGTCGAAGAGGCGGCACAGGGCTTCGACGAAGGCCAGGTGGCGTATATCGAGGCGACCCTCGCCCCGACGGCGCGCCGAGACGTCCGGGTTCTCCAGCCGGAAGCCGGCCTTTTTCTCGCGTTCAGCCGGATGCTCTCCGAAGAACCTCTTGGCGGGCGCGACATCATGATCGTGCATGGAAACCGGCCAGCCCCGTCCGGTCTGCTTCCTAAGGCTGGAAAGAAGGAAAAGGGCGGTGACAAATCTTCTGCGGGAAAGCGCGGCAGGAGTCCGAAAGCTCCGTAAAGACAGATGTCACCCGGCATGTGTTGAATGTCGGAATCCAGGGGCGATCCGGACGGCTCTCGTTCTGCCTGTTGATTCCTGCACAACAAAGCTGATATGGCGTCCCCGCTCGTGCTGAGCCTGTCGAAGCACGAGAGGCGCTTGTCCTTCG
>JAKJFL010000571.1:0-2717 GCA_022704935.1 Candidatus Rifleibacteriota bacterium | reverse complement strand
CGCTGGTTCCAATGTCGCCTGCGATTTCGATATCGCGCCGGACCTCTGGCTTGCCGATTTCGACGACAACCAGATCGGACAGGTGATCGACAATATCGTGATCAATGCCCAGCAGGCCATGCCTGCTGGGGGGCGTATCTCGATTTCCGCCAAAAATACGATGCTGAATAACCTGGAGAGTCGCCTTTTCAAAGCCGGAAGATGGATCAAGCTTTCCATAGCGGATACCGGTGTGGGGATCCCATCGGAACATCTCAAATCCATTTTCGACCCGTTCTTCACCACGAAGCAGAAAGGGCATGGCCTGGGTCTGGCAACGTGCTATGCCATCGTTCAGAAACATGAAGGCTATATCGAAGTGGAATCACTCGTGGGAAAAGGAACGACGTTCCATGTATTCCTGCCGGCCTCGCAGCAGGAAGCCGTGGAGGCCGTTTCCCAGAGAACCGTCGAACATCGCGGCAGCGGCAGAATCCTGATCATGGATGACGAGCATTCCATCCGGGAGATCCTCGGGCTCATCCTCGAAGGAATGGGCTATACCGTCTTCGAGGCGAAAGACGGCCAGGATGCCTTGCGGGTATGTGCCGAGGCCGCAAAAAACGGCACTCCGATCGACGGCGCGTTTTTCGACCTGACCATTCCCGGCGGAATGGGTGGAAAAGAGGCGATTCTCCTGCTCCGGAGCGAGTATCCCACGATGCCTGTCTATGCGTCGAGCGGCTATTCCGACGATCCTGTCATGTCCCGCCCCACCGAATACGGCTTTACCGACAGCATTCGCAAACCCTATCGGAAGGAAGATCTGGCGGCCATGCTGAACCGGCACAGACCGTCCCCGGCTTGATGCAGGTCTTGATGGCAGAACATTGGCCAAGATCAATGATGGCTTTTTCTCGGCGACACCGGGGAGTATGATGGAGAAAGGCCGGGAAACGACGCAGGGGAGGCTTGTATGAGTGAAACGCAGGCGGATGTCGAGGTGTTGATGAAGAAACTGATCGAACCGGTGCGGAAGATGCTTCGGGAGGAGGGGGGATTTCCGCCGTTCGGGGCGTATCTCGACACGGCGCGGCGGGTGAAAAAAATTGCGGCCGAAGCGGATGACGAGAGAGACCAGGATGTGCTGACGGCGTTTCTCGAGGAGAAGATGCAGGGTTTTGCGGATGCGAACAAGGCTATTGCCACGGCGATCGTCAGCGATGTGCGGGCGGTGCCGCCCGGGAAAAAGAAAGAGCGGGACTGCGTGGCGTTTGCCCTGGACCATGTGGATGACTACTCGGTGATCGTTTTTCTGCCGTATGAACTCGACGAGGAGAACGAGGTGGTTTTCGGGGAGTTGTTTGCGATCGATGGCGATAACAAGATCTTTTCGTGAGATATTATTCCGAAGGCGATTGAATGGGGCTGATTTCAAGCCCGCCCTGACAGTGTGGGTCGCGGATTCGCTCGAGGGGGCGGCAGGGCGTGAAATGCAGAATCAATGAGCGGGATGTGGAGGTCGAGGGCGGAATCAGCCTCGGGGAAGCTGCGGAGGCGCATTGCCCGGGAGCGGACCTGTTCATCCTGAACGGGTGCCCGGTGGCACCAACGACGGTGCCGGTGGAAGGCGATTCGATCGTGTTCATTCGGCGCGGCGCGACGCCGTCCCTCGAAGAACTGGATGTGCTCCTCGCGGCGCGCCATACGCCTGGGGTCCATATGAGGCTCAAGAAAGCCTGCGTCGGAATCGCGGGGTGTGGCGGGCTGGGATCGACCGTCGCGCTGGCCCTGGCGCGCGTCGGCATTGGCCGGCTCGTCCTGGCGGATTTCGACGTGGTCGAACCGAGTAATCTGAATAGGCAACAGTATTATATTGATCAGATCGGTATGCTGAAGGTCGACGCGCTCGAGGCGACTATCGCTCGGGTGAACCCTGCGGTCCGGGTCGAGGCGTGGAGCGAGAAACTGGTTCCCACAAACGTGGCGTCCGTTTTTACTGGCGTCGATGTGCTGGTCGAGGCGTTCGATCGGGCCGACCAGAAGGCGATGCTCGTCGACGCGGCGATGAAAGCGTTTCCCGACAAACCGCTCGTGCTGGGCTCTGGCATGGCGGGGTGGGGCGGGAACGATCGACTGCGCACCCGCGTTTCCGGGACGATAACCGTGTGTGGCGACGAGACGAACGAGGCCGTGCCGGGTCGCGGGTTGATGGCCCCACGCGTGGGCATCGTCGCGCACATGCAGGCCAACCGCGTCATGGAACTGCTGCTGGGGCCGGATGACGGTTTCGGCTCAAAACTCGTAAGGGGGAGATTCGACGAAACATGCTGAAGGTTAACGGCGAACCGCTGAAATACGTGAAAGACATGACCGTTTCGGATGTCATCAAGGCGAAGAAGTTCTCGTTTCCGCTGCTCATCGTGAAGATCGACGGGGTTTACATCCCGCGGGAAAGCTACGACGCCACTCCCGTCTCGGATGACGCTACCATCGACATCATTCACCTCATCAGCGGCGGCTGATTTCATCGAGGTCGTCTCGGAATCGTTCGCTCTTCGACAGTCTCGGGATGAACGGGGTGGTTGTTGTGGTAGGATGTGTGGCCATGAGGAGCAGGGAATGACAGCCGGGACCGGGGTGGCGGAACATGGAGTAGGAGTGATGCCTGCTCCGGGTGATGCGCTGCTGCCGGAGGTCGGGCGGGAAATCAATGCGACGCTTAGGCCGGCGTTTCT
>JAKJFL010000570.1:0-2718 GCA_022704935.1 Candidatus Rifleibacteriota bacterium | reverse complement strand
CCCCCCGATATCCACCAGCCGTGGGCGAAGATCATCTGCGGCAGGGGCAGATCGAGCGCCATCAGCATCGTCGACCAGTAGACCGCGTGGGTCGTGAGGATGTCCTTGCCTACGAGATGCACGCTCGCGGGCCAGAACTTCTTGAACGTATCTGGGTGTTCGGGGTAGCCGACCGCGGTGATGTAGTTGAGCAGGGCATCGAACCAGACATACGTGACGTAGTCGGGGTCGAACGGCAGTTCGATGCCCCAGGCCAGTCGCTTTTTCGGCCGCGAGATGCACAGGTCGCCGAGCGGCTGGGCGAGGAAGCCGAGCACCTCGTTGCGCCTATTCTCGGGCCTGATGTAGCCGGGGTTCGCCTGAATATGGTCGATGAGCGCCTTCTGGTATTTCGACATGCGGAAGAAGTAGTTCTTCTCGGTGATCTGATCGACCGCCCGCTTGCAATCGGGGCAGAGCTTCTCGGGGACTTCCTTCTCGGTCCAGAACCGTTCGCAGGGGGTGCAATACCAGCCCTGATACTGGTCTTCGTAGATCTCGCCGCGCTCCTTCAGAAGGGAAAGAGCGTTCTGAACGCCTTTCTTGTGGCGCTCCTCGGTGGTGCGAATGAAGTCGTCATTCGTGATGTCGAGCCGCTTCCAGAGAGACTTGAACTTCTCGACGAGGCCGTCGGTATGCTGGAGCGGGGTTATTCCCTTCGCCTTCGCCGCCTGTTCGACTTTCTGACCGTGCTCGTCGGAACCCGTCAGGAAATGAGTCTCGCGACCCATGAGCCGGTGATATCGGCTTGCCGTGTCGGCCGCGAGCGTGGTGAACGCGTGCCCGATGTGAAGTTCGGCGTTGGCGTAATAAATAGGGGTTGTGATATAAAAGGGGCGCTCAGGATGCATCGGTTCACCTCGATGAGTATTGTATAGATATAGCTATATGCCGTCGGATGAACGACGGCGTCATGCACTGGTGGAAACGGCGCTTCCTGAGATCGCGGGCGGATGGACGACCGCACGGTTGCGTCCGCTGGCTTTCGCGGTGTCGAGGGCGACCATCGAAAGGGTGATCAGCTGGCGGGCATCGGGAGAGGTTTCGGGAAATGCGGCGATCCCTGCGGATGCCCCGAGAGAGTAGGTCCTTCCGCCGTATTCGAACGTCATTCGCTCCAGTGCATCCTTCAGGCGGCCGATCAGGAAGACGCCACCGGCCGCGTCGGTGTTTGGCAGAAGAATATAGATACGGTCCTGGACACGGGAGGCGAGGTCGGTGTCGCGCAGCGCGTTCTGGACAGCTTTCGCGACATCATTTCCGACCTGGAGGGCGAACTCGGGGGCGGTGTGCTCGAGAATCGCCCGGTAGTTCTCGAGATCCATGACGACGGTGCAGAGCGGCTGTGCATAGCGGACCGAGCGTGAGGCCTCTTCCTCGAAGTAGCCCTTCCAGATGCGGTGGTTGATCATGCCGGTGGCCTCGTCGCAGAAGAGGTTGCGGTACAGGCGGTTGCGCTCGATCACGAGGGCCGCGAGCATCGCGACGTCCTCGGCATAAGGAATATCTTCATTCCGGAACAGAGGCGGCGAGATGCGGTTGAGGAAGTTGATCACGCCGAGAATCGTGCCGTCAGAGGCCTTGATGGGAGCGCAGAGGATACTGGCAAGCTTTTCCTCGCGGGCCTTGAACTCGGTGAACGACTTGAAGCGCGGGTCCTTGTGCCCTTTGTTCGCGAGCAGGGGGACGCCGCCCTTGATGACCTGGCCGGCAAGGCCTTCGTTCGGCTTGAGCTTGATGGAGGGATATTGGTCTTCGGCGAGGTCGTCGAGGAGCGACTGTTCCATGCCCCGCATGCAGGCAACGGTCAGTTCGAGGTTTTCGCGATTGAGGAGGAGGATCGAGGCCCACTGTACGTTCATCGTGCGGACCGCCTCGTCGAGGATCGTCTTGAGGTTTGTCTGGAAGTCGAAGGTGGTGTTGAGCGACTGGGCGACTTTCAGGCACGAACGTGTGAGCTGGAGCTGGCGGTCGGTTTCGGAGCGGGACGCCTCGATCTTGGCGGCATCCTCGTTTTTCTGACGCTGTTTTTTCGTGATGAGGCTGATTTCACCGTTCCAGATGCCGAAAACGCGCGAGACACTCGAGGCGATATCGGAGATCTCGTCGTCGCCTGTGTCGTTCACCGGGTTCGCGACGCGTTTCTCGATGAACGTATCGAGCTTGTGCCGGATGCGGGCGAGCGGTCGGGTGATCGAGACCCCGATGATCCAGGAGGTGATGAGGCCGAGCAGCAGGAAGGCGTTTCCGACGAAAACATAGACCGAGAGGTTGACTGCGAGCTCCATCCAGCGGATGTAACAGAAAACGCCGATCGGCAGAGCCATGATCAGAAACGTTGTGATGATGATGCGGCCTTTGATGCCGATATTACGGAAAAGTTCCACCTGTGCACACCCCTCCGGCTGATGGATTCTAGGCGAGCACGCCCGAATTGTCAAACCCCCGCCATGAATTCATCCGACGATACAAAATGATCCGAACTGGTGTGGGGGCGGGTTTCAAACCAGCCCTTACGCACGCGCAGGGGAATTCGCAGGCTGTTTGCGGGCAATTGCCTTGCGGTACACCGATTCGGTACGGGAGGCGAACAGGTCGAGGTTGAAGTTCGCGAGGGCATGGGACCGGGCCGCAAGACCGGCGCGACGGCGTAACACCGGATTGATCACGAGTTTCTGG
>JAKJFL010000569.1:0-2745 GCA_022704935.1 Candidatus Rifleibacteriota bacterium | reverse complement strand
CTCCTTCTGATCTTCCTTGAAAACTTCCTTCTTCGGTTTGGTGATGTAGACCTTGGCGTTCTCGACGGCGTCGTAGCGCATCAGCGAGCCTTCGAGCTCGTCCTGGAGGCCGCGGACGAAATTGAGCTCGAACTCGTCCTTCGTCGTGCCGGAAAACATCGACCTATCGTCGATCAGCTTCGACCAGCCGGCGCGGGCCTGGGGCAGGGTCTTCTCCTGGGCGAGCTGGAGGAGAATGTAACTCTTGTCGGAGAGCGGGACCTGGATGTCCGAGCTCGTGGCGCCGAGCTTGTATTCGATATTCAGCTCTTTCAGCTTCGCGACGACCTTGCCGGCGTCCTCGATTTTCAGCTGTTCTTCAAAGAGCGGCGTGAAGTCCTTCTGGGAACCCCACATCGTGGCCGTTATAATACCGGCGAATACAAGAATGACGATACCGGCCAGCATGATCTGCTGGGTCCGGGGAAGCTTTGCGATGGGCTCCCAGAGTTGCCGCAAGAACTCGGTCATGTCTGCCTTACTCCCTACTCCGTGTTGCCCGCCTTCCGCGGGCGCCCGGTGCATCCTGCCTGATGTTTCAGGTCATGGAAGGCCGGGGTTTCAATCTCGATTGTTTAAAGACCTTGTGATCGGGATAACCGCTCATGCATCATCAGAACTGCATGCGCATGATTTCCTTGTAGGCTTCCAGCGCTTTGTTACGGACCTCGAGCGTCAGGTTCATGGCGGTGCGGGCCTTTTCGGCCGCGATCATGACGTCGTGCAGGTTCTCGACGCGGCCCAGAACGGCGTCCTGCGTGAGTTTCTGCGATGCCTTCTCGAGGTCGTCGACCTCGGTAATTGCCGTCTGGAGCTTGTCGGCGAACATCTGCCACTGCTCCTTCGCGTCGACGCGGGGAGCGGCGCGGGTCGCGCCTGTTTCGAACGGGTTGGGTGATTCGATGCGCATGTTCGTCATCTACCTCATCGTCTTCCGATGCCGAGCGCCGAGTTCACGATGTCCTTCGCCGCGTTGATGCTCGTGACGTTGGCTTCGTAGGCGCGCGTGCAGGTGATCATGTCGACCATCTCGTGGACGATGTTGATGTTGGGGAACCGGACGTAGCCGTCCTTGTCCGCATCGGGATGGTTCGGGTCATACACGAGCTTGAAGGGCGACTGGTCGGACATCACGCCCGCGACCCTGACGCCCGTTCCGACCGGCGTCTTGCCGCGCTCGGTGGCGGCCGTGAATGGCCACCGGTGCTCGTGACTGCGCGACTGGAAGATGCACAACTGGCGCCGGAACGGGCCGCCGTCCTCTGTGCGCGTCGTGTTCACGTTCGCGATGTTGTTCGAGATCACGTCCATGCGGAGCCGCTCCGCGGTCAGGCCGGAAGCGGACGCGTCGATGGCGCCGAAGAGACCCATCAGGCTCTACCTCCTCTCGTGATGATGTCGTTCAGATCCGAGAACATCGATGCGAGCCGCGTCGATTCGATCTGATACAACATCGTGTTCTTTGAAAGATCGGCCATCTCGACGTCGATGTCGACGTTGTTCCGATCGTTCCGCATGATGTGCGCACGATCGGTCGTGACGGATGGCGCCACTTCCATATAGTTGATGTTATCTATCGGAATGTGCCGGTCGTCGGTGCGCTTGCCGGCAAGCTCGGGGCGCCCGTCGAACACCTTAGCCATCTCATCCTCGAAGCTGACGATCTGGCGCTTGAAGCCGGGCGTGTTCACGTTCGCGATGTTGTTCGAAATGACCTTGTGGCGCAGGGCGGCCGTTCCGAGGCCCTTCGCGAGAAGGTTGAGCGTGGAGGTTTCGGTCAGATCGCGGAACATGGGTGGTGCCTCCTGTCAGAGAATGAACCGGGCGAGGTCCTGGTCCTTGAGGAACGGGCCCAGAACGCGGTCGACCAGCTCGGGGGTGACTTCATACCGGCCCTGCGCGGCCTTGGGGGCGTCGAAGCTTACTTCGTCGAGAAGCCGCTCGATCACCGTGTGAAGGCGGCGTGCGCCGATGTTTTCCTGCATCGTGTTCACCATGACGGCGAACGAGGCGATGCGTTCGATGGCTTCCGGGGTGAAGACCAGGTCGACGCCGTCGGCGGCGAGAAGCGCCGCATACTGGCGGGTCAGGGCATTTTTCGGCTCGGTGAGGATGCGTTCGAAGTCGGCGGCGGTGAGCTTGTCGAGCTCGACGCGCACCGGGAATCGCCCCTGGAGTTCGGGAATCAGGTCGGACGGTTTCGTGACCGTGAACGCACCGGCCGCGATGAACAGGACGTGGTCGGTGTTCACGGGCCCATATTTCGTCATGACGGTCGTGCCCTCGACGAGCGGCAGCAGGTCGCGCTGCACGCCTTCGCGGGAGACGTCGGGGCCGCTCTTGCTGACGTAGGAGGCGGCGATCTTGTCTATCTCGTCGAGGAAGACGACGCCGTGCGATTCCACGAGCCTCACGGCCTCGCGCTGGCTTTCTTCGGAATCGACCAGCCGGGCCGTCTCTTCGTTCGTCAGCTGCTCGCGAGCTTCGCGAACCGAGACGCGCCGCCGCCCACGGCGGCCGGGGAGGATATTCCCGAGCATGGACTGGATTCCCTGCAGGTTGAAGCCCATTTCCTCGACCCCGCTGTGGGAAATGACTTCGACGGTCGGCGTCACGTTCTCGGTCACCTCGATTTCGACGGTCTGTTCATCGAGCTGTCCCGCGTCGAGCTTGGCGGCCAGGTGTTCGCGGATCGTGTCGTGGGAA
>JAKJFL010000568.1:0-2756 GCA_022704935.1 Candidatus Rifleibacteriota bacterium | reverse complement strand
GTGAGCGAGCTTGGTTTCAAAGCACTGCGGGCATTTCGCGAGGGTAATCTCGGGAGCGCGGTAGTGATTCCGCCGATTCCGCTGGCTCATCTTCGATACACGATGCTTCGGACACGCACCCATGGTAGTTCCTCCAGATCAAAAATAGGAATGAAGTCTTGCTACTATAGCAGAAATCGGACCCCGAGTCAAACATCGTTCACGCGTTTGTACCCCCGGCGGCCTCCGTAGGTCGCTGGCGAAGGCGTGCGAATGCAAGAATGCCGCCGAGCGCGATCGAGAGATAAGCGGCCACAAGCACGCGGTACTCGGCCGGAAGCAGGAATGTGACCGTATGCGCGGGGATCCAGAAGAGGGGAATCGTGCGCAGGAGGACGAACGAGACGAAACCGGCCCAGTCGATCCGGCTCACGACCGATTCGAGTTTCACCTCGGCAATATCCGCCAGCCGTCCGCCGCCGGCATCGATATACCCGTCGGTCACCCGGTGGAAGGCCATGAACACGGGCGCGAAAATGAGGTTCATCAGCGTGCTCGTCCAGAACGCGCGCGAAAGCTCGGCCGGGAATCCTTCGGAAAACGCCGGCAACAGGCCCTTCCCGATCACGGCCGTCGTCCCCGCGGCGAAGATGTCGAACACGAGGGCGAACGCGACGCCGAACAGCCCCCAGATGAAAAATCGCCATCCCAGGCCGGTCGGGGCAGCCCATGTGGCGCCGGAAATGCGCCGCGCCAGCCACTCGCCCATCGTCGCGAGGATTCCGACCTTCACGAACCCCATCAGGTAGGGATGCACCCGCGTGGCGGCGATGAACGCCTCGTGAGTCTGCGGTACAAGCAGACATCCGGAAATTCCGGTCAGAACGACGGCCCACACCATATCACCTGTCCGCATCGCAACCTCACCTCCGCATCGTTTTGATTCCTGTAGAGCAAAAGCCAATTTTGCGTTCCGGTCTGTGCTGAATCTGTCGACGCACGAGAGACTCAGGGCGAACGGGAAGCCTTCATCGCGCAGAACTCAATGAGCCGCAAGATCCAGCCGTTCACCGAGCCCCCCCTGACCTCGCGCCGCCGTCGCCCCATCCCCTGAGAATCACAGGGGATGCGAGGCGGGAACACCGTTACGGCGCGGGTAAGCTGCCGGCACAGGCGATCGTTTTTCGATCAGAACGAATCCGCGCGTGAACGGCAGGAGGGGCGGCTCGAACGTGAATGTCCGCACGTCGTCATGTCGTACGCCCAGAATCTGCATGGCTTTCCCCGCTTCCGACAGTTCCTCCTAGAGGGCGGGGCCTTTGTATAGTAAAAGATATCCACCAACCCGGACCAGTGGAAGACACAGTTCCAGAAGTATGCGGACGGAGGCAACAGCACGCGTCACCACCAGGTCCATTTTCTCTCGGAAGGCGGGATCGCGTCCCAATTCTTCAGCCCTCGACAGAACCGGTTCGAGATTATTGATCCCGTTCGCAGATTTCATTCGTCCCACGAAATCGACGGCCTTCCCTTTTGCGTCGACGGCATATACACGACTTTCGGGAAGAGCGATTGCGAGCGGAACGGCCGGAAACCCACCGCCTGTGCCGATATCGAGGATCGTGTGCGCCTCTTTCCAGCACGGAAGGGCCGCTTTCGCCCCGAGGGGTGCCAGGGCGTCGAGCACGTGCTTCGTCGCGATCTCCGCCGGCTCCTTGATCTTCGAGACGCTCGGATACAACGGGTCGGCAAGCATGCAGCCACACCATCGTTCGAGCCGTTCCCGGGTCTCCGCGTCTAGTTCGAGCCCCAAGGGGCTGAAATATCGTTCAATATTTTCAATCACAGCCATTCACCGATCTCCAAGATGTCATTGGTGCCTGCAGACAAACGCCGTTTTCGCGTCCCGCTCGTGCCGAGCCTGCGCATCACGAGAGATTCACGCCCCCTCGACAGGCTCAGGGCAGGATTCGACAAGTTCAGGGCGAGCGGGAGATTTTCATTTCGCAGGACGAAATACAATGAATATTTTATAGTTATCCATATACCCATCCGACGAAAGTTCCTGTTTCATCCTTCGTTTCGACCGGAGTCCCCCGCACACGTTCCTTCCTGGCCGCGTTTCAGGGCCGCAAGGACGGCCGCGACATCGGCTGCACGCACGCCGGGGATCCGGCTCAGGTCGCCGAGCGTTTTGGGTCCGACGGCGGCAATCCTGAGACGGGCCTCGGTTGAAACAGCAGCCGGAAGCGACCGCAGGAGTGTTTCCGGAAGCCGCAGCTCGCGGAACTTCTCGAGAAGCTCGAGTTCACGCTCCTGCTGAACCGCATAGCCGGCATATTTCACACGGGCTTCGAGTTCGATGCGCGAGAGCCGGTCGAGTTCCATGAGTTCCGGAACCAGTTCGGTCAGCGCCCCGAGCCGGACTTCCGGGCGCTTCAGCAGATGCTCGAGAGAGATCTTTCCCTGGATCGGGCCGCCGACCCCGCCCGGAATCATCCTTGCTTCCGCCTCATCAACATTGCGCCCTGAGAGAAGCTCCCCGACCGCGTTCTGCCGGTGCTGCCGCTCGAGCATGGCGCTCCGGCGTTCCTCCGATATGAGCCCGGCGGCAAACGCCGCCTCTGTCAGCCTTGCCTCGGCATTCGACATGCGCAGCTGCAAGCGCCACGGCGATCGCGACGTGAAGATGCGATACGGCTCGCCGAGAGGTCGCGTGGTTATCTCCTCGATCATCAGCCCGAGGTAGGAATCACGGGCGGACAGCACGATCGGCT
>JAKJFL010000037.1:0-12809 GCA_022704935.1 Candidatus Rifleibacteriota bacterium | reverse complement strand
CCCCCGCCTGCGGAGCGGATGCTTTCGATGCGAACGTGACCGGCACATCGGACGCGCCGTCGATGACCAGCGTACCGAGCACCCTGAGCTCGATTTTCCCATCTGAAAGAGGGTCGAGATTCCACCGGTCGGAGGACTCGACCTGAACTTCCGTGCCGGCGAGAATCCGAAGTTCGGTGCCAGCTGCGATCGTCAGGTCGCCGGTCAGGATGTACGGATCGCGATCGGGCGTCCAGACGAGGCTCGACGTGGTGATGCCAGGCACCAGGAATGCAACGACCGGCGTCGGCGTGCTTTCTTCGCCCGTTCCAGCCTGTTTCGTAACGCGATAATAGAGTTTCTGGCCGGCCGAAACAGTCGTGTCGATCCACCGGTTTTCCCGAAGGAGTGACGTCGAAACCGATGTCCAGGGACCGCTTTCGGCGTCGGCACGATACAGTCTGTATCCGGCAAGATCGGCACCCGTGTCGGCGTTCCAGGTGATCTCGACCTGCCCGGAGACCGAGCCAAGGCCGACCGACAGCCCCTGCGGCGGGTTGGGCCGCGCCGTCGTCAGCATCGTGAAGGTGAGATCCGAACTTCGCAACGTTCGGCCCTGGGTATCCACGCCGATGGCGACGAGGTGATAGGTGGTCGCGGGCGTGAGTCCGGTCAGGGTGAAACTGTGATACAGCGCATACGTCGCCACGTCTGCCGATCTGTTCTCGTAGAGCACGTTGGGACCGTATTCCACGTGGGTTATGCACATCGTCTGCGTGTTGAACTCGATCGTGGCTTCGGACGAAGTCACGTTGATCGCCTGCAGATTGTAGATCGAGCCTTTCTGCAACAGGGAAAGCGTGATTCCCTCGACCGTCTGTCCCGAGAGTGCTTCGACCTGACGCGACTGGGTTTCGTACCCGTCGCGGTCCGCCGTCACGGTATAGAAACCAGGTTCGAGCGCTTCAAGCGTCCAGGCGCCCGTCGAGTCGGTATACGTCGACGCGGAAGGGACGGATACTCGCACAGCGCTGAGCGCCCGCCCGGTTCCGTCGACGACGGTGCCGCGCAGGCTTCCCCTGCTCTGCTTTTCGGACTGCAGGCATCCCTGGGCGGCGAACAGAACCGCCGCCAGCACCAGTGCGACAAGCCATTTTCGATGTTTCATCTGCCACATGCGACAACGGTATCGGCAGGTTTC
The DNA here is from genome assembly GCA_022704935.1 of Candidatus Rifleibacteriota bacterium. Lineage (GTDB taxonomy): Bacteria > Muiribacteriota > Ozemobacteria > Ozemobacterales > Ozemobacteraceae > MWAR01. The sequence continues at coordinate 11,629 of JAKJFL010000037.1, read as the reverse complement.
GCGGTAATCCGAATATCCATGATGCATCACGGAGCGCATCGTGAAGCGCCCCTGCAATACGCGGGACGAAAACACGGACAGCGTTACGCCCGAATACCGTATGCAAGGTTTCCGGCGGGTTGCATGAGAGGCCGGAAAAGGGTAATGTAGTCGGAAACGCGCGACGTTTTCAGCCGGACGCAGCAGACCGCGCCGGTGTCGTGAAAGGAAGGGACCGAACAGTCATGATGAAGATTTCGAAGCGTGCGGACCAGATGCAGGCATCGCCGATCAGGAAGCTGATCCCGCTGGCGACGGCGGCTCGCAAACGCGGCACCACGGTGTATCCGCTGAATATCGGGCAGCCCGACATATCGACGCCCGAGCCAATCCGCGAGGCGATCCGTTCGTTCGACCAGAAGGTACTGGCCTACAGCCCCTCTCCCGGCGAAGATTACCTGCTCGAAGCGTTCGCGGGGTATTACAAGCAGAACAACATCGCGCTCGAAGCGAACGACATCATCGTCACCACCGGCGGCAGCGAAGCCATCTTCTTCGCGTTCCACGCCATCTGCGACCCCGGCGAGGAAATCATCGTCTTCGAGCCATTCTATACCAACTACAATGGAATGGCCCAGCAGCTCGGCGTTCATCTGAAACCGCTGCTCACCTACGCGGAAGACGGTTTCCAGCTTCCCCCGGTCGAGACGATCGAGAAGGCGATCGGCCCGCGCACGCGCGGCATCCTGATCTGCAACCCGAACAACCCGACCGGCACGGTGTATCCAAAGAAGGCGCTCGAGGGACTCGCGTTCCTCGCGAAGAAGCACAATCTGTATGTCATCGCCGACGAGGTCTACCGGGAATTCGTCTACGACGGCCTCGTTCACACCTCGATTCTGCAGTTGCCCGGCATGGCCGAGCACGCGATCCTGGTCGACAGCATCTCGAAACGGTATTCCGCCTGCGGCGCCCGCATCGGTCTCATCGCGAGCAAAAACAAGGACGTCATGACCGCCGCCCTCAAGCAGGCCCAGGCGCGGCTCAGCTCGCCGACCGTCGAACAGTGGGCCGCACGCGCCGGCATCCTGATGGATCCGTCGTATTTCCGGCCGATTCTCGAAGAGTATCAGCGCCGCCGCGACGCGGTGATGGAAGGCTTCGCGAAGATTCCGGGCGTCGTCTGCAAAGTGCCGACCGGCGCGTTCTACGTGATCGCGAAACTCCCGATCGAAGACGCGGAGGAGTTCGCGAAGTGGCTGCTGACCGATTTCAGCCATGAGAACGAGTCCGTGCTCGTCGCTCCTGCCGGCGGCTTCTACGGCACCCCCGGCATGGGCCGCAACGAGATCCGCATCAGCTACGTCCTCGAGGTCGAGAAGCTCCGGCGCGCAATGTCGACTCTCGGCGAAGCAATCAAGCAGTTCCAGAAGATCGAGACGCAGAAGGGAAAAAGCCGACCGGCCGAGAAAGCCGCGCACGCTCAGGCATGACCGCTCCTGCCCGCCCGACCGTCCGCGTCGCCTCGATCGACGCCTCGTCGTACCCGCTGCCGACCCAGGCCACAAGCGGCGCAGCGGGCTACGACATCTGTTCCCGCGAAGCCCTGACGCTCGCCCCCGGCGCGTTCGGTCGGGTCGGGACAGGTCTGAAACTCGAAATTCCGCAGGGATACGAGGCGCAGGTCCGGCCCCGGTCGGGGCTGGCGGCGAAGCACGGCGTCACGGTGCTCAACGCGCCGGGCACGATCGACAGTGATTACCGGGGCGAGGTATGCGTGATCCTCATCAATCACGGCCGGACGCCCTTCACCATCGAGCCGGGCATGCGTATCGCGCAGCTCGTCTTCGCCCGGGTGACGTCGGTCGGGTTCGAACGGGCGGAAGACGTGGCTGCGACGCATCGTGGCGAGGGCGGGTTCGGTTCCACCGGGATTCTGTCGATGAATACCGGGGGCGTTCGAGAGTAAGCACCCCGAGTCACTATCCAGCCGGCAGAGGATTCAGGAGAAGAAGATGAGCAAGCTCAGAGTGTGCATGATCGGGTGCCTTGGAAAAATGGGTCAGGTCGTGAGCCGCGGCCTCCTTGCTAGCGGGGACTACGAACTCGCCGCCGGTGTCGATACCGCCCGCATCGGCGATGACCTGGGCTCGGTGCTCAATCTCAGTCACATAGACATCCCCATCTCGTCCAATCTCCAGACGATCCTCTCGGACGCGAAAATAGATATCGCTATAGATTTCACCACCCCGTCATCGGTCACCTCGAATGTGGCGACCTGCCTTCAGGAAAACGTTCCCGTGCTGGTCGGCACGACGGGCATCACGCAGGAAGACGTCGAGAAGCTCGCCCACCTTTCGAAGAAGATGGCGACGCCGGTCCTGATCGTGCCGAACTTCGCGATCGGCGCCCTCCTCATGATGGAGTTCGCGAAGAAGGCCGCGAAATATATGCCCCATGCCGAAATCATCGAACTGCATCACCCACAGAAACTCGACAAGCCGTCCGGTACCGCGCTCCGCACCCGCGATGGCATGATCGAGTCACTCCGCCAGTCGGAAAAGGCGAGAGAACAGGGTATCGACGACGAAGACCCGGACAAAATGATTCCAATTCACTCGGTACGCCTGCCGGGCTTCACGGCCCATCAGGAAGTCATCTTCGGCGACGTCGGCCAGTGCCTGACGATCCGCCACGACTCATTCCAGCGGGAATCCTTCCTGCCCGGCATCTTTCTCGGCCTGAAACAACTCCAGGGCCAGAAGGGCCTCAAGGTTGGACTGGAACTCTGACGAATGCCGGGCGCTCACGACCGTGAGCGCCCCGAAGCGCTTCAGTCGAGTTCCGGAGAATGAAATCCCGCCATTCGCCTCGAGCTCGACGAAGGGCGAGAGACATTTCGTATTTCGACAGGCTCGACACCAACGGGTACATGAAGCAGATACACGTTCTACAAGACGTGGTTAACGGGCGCTAAAAGGAAGATCGAACCATGAAAATAGTGCATGCCTTTCTGCGGGATCTCGGCGGCGAGTTCTCCAGCGATCTTTTCAAGGAGCTGCCTCAGAAACTCGGCGAATCCATTCCCGAACCGGTTTCGAAGATCTATTCGGATTATTTCGTCGCGACCGGTCTGGCCCCCGTGCGCATCAGGCGCAGCGTCGAGAAGGTCAGGTTCGACAAGGGATCGGCCGAGCTGACGACGCACCTGAAACTGTTCAACTACGGCGTCGTGCTGTTCGAATACATGCTGACCCTCGACGGCGGCCTCCTGACGATCGAAGAGATGGCGCGCCTCTCGACCATCAACCTAGAGACACGAGGGCTCCAGACGTTCGAGGCGCTGTTCAAAGACGATCTGACGCGCATCGAGCCGATTTTGCGGGAAGGCGTCCGCAAGGAATACGAAATCAAGATCTTCAACGACCATTTCGTTGCGTATCTCGACGACACCCAGCGCGAGCCCGACCAGGCCGTCTCGCTTCTTCTGCCCCAGATGTTCGACCCCTCGGCACCAGCGCGTCGGCACGGCATCTCGCAGATTTCGGTCGGGGAAGAGCGCGATTACATGTTTCTGCTCGGCCAGCGCGCCTATATCGCGCCCATCCCTGACAGCCACGACATCCTGAATTTTCTCGAGCTTTCCCGGGTTCAGCTGTACGAATTAAAAATTTATGACTATATTTTAGACCGGGCCATCGAGAACACCTACCAGTTTCTCGACCAGCTGCCTCGGGAAGAGTCGATCCTGCCGCTCGCCTGGCTCCGCAGGGATTACAAGCAACGCATCAGCCACGTCCTCCGGCTGACCGAGATCCGCATGGATCTGGTCGACCTGGTGAAGGACATCACGAATACCTCGAAAGTGACGGATGACCCGTTTTTCGCGACGCTGTACCGGAATCTGAACGACACATTTCAGGTCAGTTCCTGGTTCCAGTCGGTGCGAGACAAGATAGACGAGATCGATTCTGCCCAGAAAGTTATCATGGAGCGGATCGACCTGTCGCGAGCCACGGCCCTGGAAATGACGATCATCATTCTGATTCTCATCGAGATCGTCATGCCGCTCTTCCAGTTCGTCAGCTCGCATTTTTTCTGAGGGAAACAACGAACCACAGAGTCACAGAGACACAGAGTTTTTCTTAAGGAAACCGTCTCGTGCGCGACGAGGGCGGGTTTAAAACTCGCCACTCCATCGGCCTGTGGAATCCTTCCAGAAGTTTTCTCTGTGTCTCTGTGACTCTGTGGTGGTATCACGTCTTTTGCCGGGCTTCGGAAATGGGCGGGGGGAGCCGATAGATCTTGTATAAACCTGGGAAATCGTCTTACAGCAGGAGGTAATGACCGTGGTTCTTCCCGATACCCCTCTCTATAATTCGAAAACCGATGCCGAGTTCCGCATCCGCATGATTCAGGAGATCAAGGAGCAGTATAAGGACATTCTCGGGCCCAAGATCAAGCTTCTTGACCTTCCCAACGGTCTCGACCTGGTTCAGGAATGGGTCCGGAACCAGCTGTACGACGTCAGCGGCGGTCATGTCGACATGCGTCCCGCGGAGATCAGCCACATCGCAGCCTGAAGAAGCGTGAAGTTCGAAACAACAGGCCCGGGCGGAATGTCCCGGGCCTGTTTCCTTTTCCTGGGTCCTGGAGAATGAAAGCCACCCGTTCATCCTGAGCTCGGCGGGCACTGCATTGATCCGTCCCTACGAAGTATACGCCATACAATATCAGGCAGCGGCGCGGAAGGTGCGGGTTCGATCGCGCCAGCGGAGGAGTTCGCCGACGAGCAGGACGGGGGACGTGGCGATGAGGATCATCACCCAGTCGGCGAACGAGAGCGGAACGGTCCGGAAAACCGAGCCGCCGAACTGAACGATGAGCACCTGGCCGATAAATATCGCACCAGCTATAAACACGAACCCGCGGTTGTTATACAGTCCTTTGAAAGCCGACTGGGTCAGGCCGAGGCATCTCGCGTTGAACAGGTTCCAGAACTGGAGCATGATGAAGATCGTGAAGAACACGGTCAGTTCGCGCGGCGTGATGCCGTCGTTCTGAAGGAAGACCAACAGCGAGAGAAGCACGGCGAGGAACGATGCTCCGACGCCGAAAATGCGGCGGGCCATGCCCGGGGTGACGATGAAGTCGTCGGCATGCCTCGGCGGGTGTTTCATGACGCTTCGGTGCGGGGGCTCGGTCGCGAGAGCGAGCGCCGCGAAGGTATCCATGATCAGGTTGACCCAGAGCATCTGAATGACCGTCAGGGGCAGTTTCACGCCGATAAACGGCCCGAAGAAGGCGATGCCGAGAGCGACGACGTTGATCGTCAGCTGGAACAGAACGAAGCGCTGGATATTGCCATAGAGCGATCGGCCCCACATGATTCCGTTCACGACGCTCGGGAACGAGTCGTCGAGCAAGATGATGTCGCTTGCCTCCTTCGCGACGGCGGTGCCGGTCATTCCCATGGCGAGACCGACATTCGCGTGGTTGAGGGCCGGAGCATCGTTGGTCCCGTCACCCGTAACGGCGACGACGTGGCCGTTCTTCTGGAGCAACTTCACCGCACGCATTTTGTCGGCGGGCTTGGCGCGCGACAGCACCAGCATGCGCTCGACGGCGACGGCCGCCCGCTGCTGATCGAGCGCGGCGAACTCGACGCCGGTCATGTGAGCGCCGGGAGGCGGGTCACCGGCGAAGAGGCCCGTCTGGCGGGCGATCTCGAGAGCCGTGGCGGAGGTATCGCCCGTAATGATCTTCACCTGGACTCCCGCATCGCGGCAGGCGTTCAACGCGCTTGGCACTTCGGGGCGCACCGGGTCGGAGATCGAGACGAAGCCGAGCCAGATCAGGCCGGAAGCAACCTTCATAAGATCGTTTTCGAGCGTTTCCGGCAGTTCGTCGCGGACGGCAATGGCGATGGTGCGCATACCGCGGGCCTGTTGTTCCCTGAGCTGCTCGAGAATCGGCTCCCGGTATCGCGTGATGGACACGACGCCATGGTCGGTAAGCACACGTTCGCTGCGCTCGAGAAGTATTTCCGGGGCCCCCTTCACATACAGAACGGGCTTGTCGTCGAGGCCCGAGACCCCGTACGTCGCCATGAACTTCCGCTCGGTCGAGAACGTCCATTGTTCGCGCAGTTCGAAGGCAGTGCGCAGGGGAAGATACTCGCAGTCGTTCTCGGCAAGCCAGGCGAGAAGAGCCCCTTCGGTGGGATTTCCGATCGTCGAGGGCTTGTCACCACGCGCCAGGTCGAGATTCGCGGTGCTGTTGGCGGCGATGGCCTCGGCCAGCAGGCGTTCCGTCTTCGCTTTGAGACCGCTCTGAACGGGTTTCCCGTCGGGAAGCCAGGAAGCGAAAAAGCCATTCACCGTCATGCGGTTCTGGGTCAAGGTCCCCGTCTTGTCGCTGCAGATGACCGTCGCGGCACCGATCGTCTCGCAGGCGTGCATGCGCCTGACGAGGTTGTTGGCGGCGGTCATGCGGCGCATGCTGTAGGCGAGGCTCAGGGTGACGCTCATCGCGAGCCCCTCGGGAACGGCGACGACCACTATCGTCACCGCGATCATGAAGAAATGCAGGAACTCCTCGATCGCCGCTCTGGGAAGCCATGCCGCGGGGTGTTCGGGAATCAGTCCTAGCACGGCCGCGGGAACGAGGCCGACGAGGAACAGACCAGCCCCGACTCCGAGGATTTTCAGCCATGCCATGAGGCCGTCGCCGCGAAGCAGTTCCGGCATCTCAAGGTTTCTACCGGCAAGCGCATACGCATCGTGAAGAATCGGAAACCAGACCCGTGAGAGCGCCGTGATGACACTCACGCCGAGAATCAGCGCAAACACCCACTGCTGCCAGGTCAGCGGGAGTTCTCCAAGAATGAAATCTCGCCCGACGAGCGCGACGAAGGTCAGAGCGGCCACGCCGAAGCCCACGACGCCGATGACTTTGCTCAGCCGCTCGAGCTGGCGGTTAAGCGGCGTTTCCTCGCCGGTCTCCTCGGCGGCCGCTCGGGCCGTCTGGCCGATCTCGGTCCCGTCGCCGACGGAGGTGACCTGCATGACGCCATGCCCGTCGATGACCATCGTGCTGCGAAGCACCCGGAACGGTTCGTAGGCTTCGGTCACGGCTTCCTTTTCGCGCACCGTCTCTTCGCCGGTCGCGATTTTCCGCTTGGTGACCGGTACGGACTCGCCCGTCAGTTTCGCCTCGTCGATCTGCAGGGAAACCGTTTCAAGCAGGATGCCGTCGGCCGGGACTTCGTCGCCGGTTTCGAGAAGCACGATGTCGTCGACGACGATCTCCATCCGTTGGACCGTGTGATAGCCGCCGTCCCGGATGACCTTGACCGCGACCTCATCGGATGTCTGGTTGAGGATATCGAACTCGCGGCCGGCCTTGTATTCGTTGATGAAGGCAAGAGTCGTCGCAAGAAATATAGCTATTATTATACCAATTCCCTCGACATACGAACCGTCGGCCAACCCCACGACGAGGGCGATACCGGCGGCAATGAGAAGAATGCGGATGACGGGATCCTCGAACTTGTCGAGCCAGAGCCTCCACCAGGGATCGCGTTCGGGGGGCGTCATCACGTTCGCCCCGTGTCTGCGGCGGCTTTCGATGACCTGCTCGGCAGTCAATCCCTTGAGTAGCTTGTCACCCATCTGGTTAACCTCTGCGGTGGCGGCGTAAAACAGGCGCCGGAAGTATCACAATTTTCGTCACCTCGACGAACCCGCCGAGTATAGCCTGACCGCCCCATGCAAGCAAGTCGGGCTCTCTGGAAACCCCATCTGACATGCGCTACAATCGAGTGGATTTCAGGAAATCCGCGAATGAAAAGAGATCAATGCCCATGGAAAACAACAGTCAACGCGAACCGTGCCGTGAAGTCCGGCTCGACAGGCTGACCTCTCCGGCAATCGAAAGCCTCATCCGATCCGATGCCCCGCTGTTCTTTCCGGTCGGGACTCTCGAAGCGCACGGCAGACATCTTCCCGTCGGCACCGACACGCTCTGCGCGGAAGGTGTCGCCCTCGAAATGGCGCGGCGTCTAGGCGGCGTCGTCGCCCCGGCGTTCGCCTACGGGCTGACGAACCTTCTTGCCCAGACAGCACCGGCCAGTTTTTATCCGGAGCCCCAGTGGGGCGATTTCATCGAAACGACCCTCCGCAATTTCCGGCATCATGGGTTTCACAGGCTGATCGTCGTGAACGGCCATGGGGGGAATCGGCCGCCCCTGCAGAGTCTCGCCCGCAGGCTCGTCCGCGAACGTGACACCGCCCTCTGCGTCATCAACTGGTGGAAACTCTCCGAGCCTGCGGCACAGCAGGTCTACGGGGGGCTCGGCGGTCATGCGGCCGTCGAGGAAACGGCCGCGATGGTCGCACTGTATCCGGAGTCCGTAGTCGAATCGCAGTATTCCCCGGCCACGGACGATTACCAGCCCATCGACGGTTTCTGGGGTTACCCGCCCCCGGGCGAGGTGCTCATTTACGACGGAAATCCCTCCGGCAGGCCGGACTTCGCCCCGGAGAAAGCCAGGCGCTTCATGGATAATACACTAAAAGATATTGAATCAAGGCTGCGACGTTGGCTCGCGGCCGTTTCACGTCTGACAGGCGGCCTGAGGCCGGCATGAAGACATCGGTTTATCCGTTCTCTCAACCGCTGATTCGCGGAGTTCGCAAGGCGCGCAGATATTTCGCCGAGCGCAGAACATACTCGTGAAACCTCTGTGTTCATAGAGATCTCTGTGACTCATGCAGTTTTAATTTTTCGCATTTCCGGGCGGTTTCGCGTAGAATGAGGCGGGCCGTACACCGGCAAACGTTCCTCTGACGGAGCATTCGATGAAATCACGATGCAGCAGGATCATGTCACTTCTCGCGACGGCGGCGTTCGGACTTCTCGCGGCCGCCACCACACTTCCGGCAGCGCAGCTGACGCTTCTTAACGGCGAGACCGTCGATGCGGACGAGCTTCTGTTCGAGGGTGCCACTTTTTCCCTTCGCATCGGTTCCGAAACGGTTCACCAGGCCAGGGAAACGGTGCGCGACATCAGCTTTTCGGCGCGAAAACGCGAAGAGACCGCGCTCGCAACGGAAGCCGCAGACCTGCTTCCCCTGGTGAACCGCGGTCGCGAGTGTCTCGCGAAGTATCCCGACGCCCCGTCGGTGACGATTCTCGACGAACTCGATTACAGGCTTCGCCCCGACGGAACGAACCGCACGCTCGTCAGGCAGGTTATCCTGCTTGCGAAAGAAGAGTCGCTCGGCGCCGCCGAAGTCGGCATCGGCTTCGACCCGAACCGCGAGCGCGTCAGGCTGATCCATGCGCGGTGCCTGGCCCCGGACGGCTCGGTTCATTCGGTTTCGCCCGACCAGATCAAGGTCACGAAGGCAAGCTCGGGTGGCGAGTATTACAATCCCTATCAAACGATGTCGTTCACGATCCCGGAGGCCGAGGTCGGCAGCATGATCGATTACGCCTACGAGACCGAAGAGTATAACCCGTTCGACCGCAAGCTGTTCGAGGGCCGTTCGTTCTTCCAGGACAGCAACCCGGTCGTCGAATCACTGCTCACGGTGCGGGTTCCGAAGGGAACCCCGCTCTACCACGTCGCCCCCCAGTGTCCGCCCGACAAGGCCCAGCCGGCCGTGCGCGACGAAGACGGCGAAACCGTTCACCGCTGGCATTTCACCGACATGCCACCGGTCATTTCCGAGCCGATGATGCCGCCGTGGCGCGAAATCGTGCCGAACGTGGCGTTCAGCATCCAGAAAGACCGCACCTACCTGTGGGACCGCCTCGCGCCGATGTTCGAAAAACGTTTTATCGTTACCGATATTGTAAAAGCCCAGGTCGAGAACCTGACGAAGGGCGCCCGCGACATACACGACAAGATAGCGCGGCTGTACCGGTTCTGCCAACAGGACATCCGGTATATCTCGATCAAGGGCAGCCTCGCCGCGAACCAGGTCGGCCGGGCCGCCGAAGAGACCCTGAAGAACCGGTTCGGCGACTGCACCGACAAGGGCATGCTGCTCGCGACGATGCTCAAGTGCCTCGGCATCGAGGCATACCCCGTCGGCGTACGCACGAACGACGCCGGGAAGGCGATCCGTGAGATCGGCATATTCGACGACAATCACTGCATCACCGAAGTCCACCTCGCCAGCGACGTGTTCTACCTCGACTCGACGGCGAGCGACTACCGCTACCCCGCCCTCCGCGGCGACGATCACGACGTCTCGGTCGACAACGCCCAGCTGCGGCGCATCAACCACGTTCCGCTGCCGCCGCCTGAAGCGAACTCGACGCTGACGACCCGCACCCTTACCCTTTCTCCCGACGGCTCGCTCCGCATCGAGTCGGCAACGATCGCCACCGGCACCGGCGAAGCCGCGTTGCGCGGCTGGATCAGAAGCCTCAAGCCCGAAGAGTTCGAGCGTCACACACGCGGCAGCATCGGCGCGATCAGCCCGAATTACACGCTCGAGCTAGCGACCTACTCGAACCCTCTCGATTTCAGCCGCCCGTTCATGCTCGGCTCGACGTACACGCTTCACCGCTTCGCACCGCGCTCGGGCAGTTACATGATCTTCGAAATTCCCGGCCTGCGCCTGCGATTCCCCGAGGTCGGCCTGGCATCACGCACCTACGACATCTCCTACGGCACGACATCACTCCGGGCCGATGAAATCACCGTGAAACTTCCCGCCGGGTTCACCGTGAAGTATCTGCCGGCCCCCGTGTCGGTCGAGACGCCGTGGGTGCGGTTCTCGTCGACATACACGCAAACCGGCGATACGATCGTGCTGAGCCGCAGAACCGCCATCACGGCCCGCCGGGTTCCCGTCGCCGAGTATCATCGGCTCAAACAGGCCCTCGAAAAGATCTCGCAATCGACGGAGGAACGGATTTTCCTCGAGGAAGCCGCCACAAAGGAGTCCGGGCGATGAAAAAGCATGCGTTCTTTTTGATGATCACCGTCGTATTCTGCACGTTCGTTCCGGCCGCGGCGGACATTCTCTATCTCAACGAAGGTGAAGAGCATACGGGAAAGCTCCTTACGATCGATCGCGACACCGTCACCTTCGACGAACTGGGAAGCGGCGTGCTGAAGCTTCCCGCCGCGAGCGTGACGAACGTTCTCCTCTCCACGCTCAGAAAAGGCGACGAGATCCAGACCATCGCCAGTCTCACCGACCCTGTTGCGATCGGCGTTCTCAGCGACCTGCCCAGCCCGGCCTCGTATCCGAACTCCGACTTCGTCACGCTCTTCCGGCAGCGCCGGTTCACGGTCAGGCCGGACGGCTCGTTCGACCTCGAGCGTCGCGAAATCGTGCAGATCCTGAAAGAGCCGGGCCTCGGAAAAGCTGACCAGGCGGCATTCTACATGGCCGACCGAGAGAAGGTCGAACTGCTCTGGGGGCACACCTACGCGCCGGACGGCCGCGTCTTTCACCTGACGGACGACACGGTTTCCGACGAAGGGATTTTCAGTTCCACGCCGGAATACGACAAACTCCGCAAGCTGAAGTTCGGCCTGAAGAAGGTCGATCTCGGCAGCGTGATCGACGTCGCCTGGAAGTTGTCGGCCCAGCCGCCGACGACGCTGAGACCCATGCTGATCGAC
>JAKJFL010000567.1:0-2770 GCA_022704935.1 Candidatus Rifleibacteriota bacterium | reverse complement strand
GCCGATCGTGTTCGACAGCCTCGTCACCGGCTACGAGGAAAACGTTCGCTGGGGCCCTTTTGTTCGCGGTGATCTTGCCGACAGGGCCGCGATCGACCGCACGATCAGGGAATATGCCCCGTCGGCTGTGGTTCATTTCGCCGCCTTTTCGCTCGTCGGCGAATCGGTGACCGACCCGGGCAAATACTACCGGAACAACGTGGTCGGAAGCCTGAACCTTCTCGAGGCGATGCGCGATGCCGGAGTCAAAGACCTGGTGTTCAGTTCGACCTGCGCTACCTACGGCGTGCCTCTGGCGATCCCGATCCCCGAAGTGCACGAGCAGCGGCCGATCAATCCGTACGGCTCCTCGAAGCTGATGATGGAGCGCATGATGAAAGATTTCGCGGCCGCCCACGGGTTGCGTTTCGTGGCGTTGCGGTATTTCAACGCCGCCGGCGGCGATCCCGACGCCGAAATCGGCGAGCGGCACGAGCCCGAGTCGCATCTCATCCCGCTCGTTCTCGATGCGGCGCGCGGCAAACTGCCCCGGGTGACGGTGTTCGGCGACGATTACGAGACGCCGGATGGAACATGTATCAGAGACTATATTCATGTCAATGACCTCGCAGATGCTCATCTGCGTGCTCTCGATTACCTGAGGAACGGCGGGACCGCGAACGTTTTCAATCTGGGCAACGGCAAGGGCTACTCGATCCGCGAGGTCATCAAGGTGGCCGAGCGCGTGACGGGCCTGAAGATTCCGGCCGTCATCGGCGCCAGGAGGGCGGGTGACCCGCCGGTCCTCGTGGGGGATGCGAGCCTTGCCAGGCGCGACCTCGGCTGGAACCCGGAATATGCCGATCTCGATGTGATCGTCGCTCACGCCTGGGCCTTCAGACGTCATCTGGCCTGACAAAAAATCGGAGGAAGAAACGATGCAGAAGGGCAAGACCCTGCTAGTGACGGGCGGAACGGGCTCGTTCGGCCACGCATTCATCCGGTATGCGCTCGATCATCTCCAGCCCAGAAAAGTGATCGTCTACTCGCGCGACGAGTTCAAGCAATACGAGATGGAGCGGAAGTTCAACTCCCCGAAACTCCGGTTTTTCATCGGCGACGTGCGGGACCGGGACCGTCTGAACCGTGCCTTTTCCGGCGTCGATTACGTCGTGCATGCCGCGGCCCTCAAACAGGTTCCGGCTGCCGAATACAACCCGTTCGAAGCCGTCCAGACCAATATCATGGGTGCCCAGAACGTCATCAATGCCGCGCTCGAAACGGGCGTGCGCAGGGTCATCGCGCTCAGCACCGACAAGGCCTGCAACCCGGTCAACCTGTATGGCGCGACCAAACTGTGTTCCGACAAGCTGTTCATCGCCGCAAACGCGTACGTCGGCAGCTCGAGAAACACCCGGTTCGCGGTCGTGCGGTACGGAAATGTCGTTGGAAGCCGCGGGAGCGTCGTTCCCTTCTTCCGGGAACTCGCCGCTAAGAAAGCCGAGATTCCGATAACGGACGAGCGCATGACGCGTTTCTGGATCACGCTTTCTCAGGCGGTGCAGTTCGTCGTCGATTCGTTCGAGATGATGTCCGGCGGCGAACTGTACATCCCGAAAATTCCGAGCATGAAGGTTCCCGATCTCGCCGAGGCGATCGCCCCCGGATGCCCCCAAAAGATCATCGGTATCCGGCCCGGCGAAAAGCTGCACGAGCTGATGATCTCGCACGACGATACGAGAAACCTCTACGAAACGGAAGAACGCTTCATCAAGCTTCCCGAATTCCACTTCTGGGAGATCAAACAGCCGAAGGACGCCAGGCCGGTTGCGGAAGACTTCGAGTATGCCAGCAATACGAATGACCGCTGGCTTGGCATCGAAGACCTCCGGAAACTCCTGCGGAGCGAGGGGTTGCTTCCATGAGTCCGCGGTTTCTTTCCTACGGCCGGCACTCGATCACCGAGGATGATATACAAGTCGTTATTGATACGCTGAAGTCGGATTTCCTGACGCAGGGGCCGGCGATTCCTCGATTCGAAGAGGATTTTCGTGCCCTGACGGGAGCACGTCACGCAGTCGCCTGTTCCAACGGAACCGCCGCGCTCCATCTGGCGGCGCTTGCGACAAAGATCAACCCCGGAGACCGCGCTCTCGTAGCTCCCCTCACGTTCGTCGCGAGCGCCAACTGCATCAGATACGCCGGCGGAGAGGTCGCGTTTGCGGACATCGACGGCGAAACGATCACCATGTCGCCGGACGCGGCGGAAGCAGCCCTGAAAAAAGCTTCAGACGAGGGGCGGCCCTTCCGGGCAATCGTGACGGTCGACCTGGCCGGACATCCATGCGACATGGAGTCCTTCGCCAGACTGAAAAAAATATATGATTTGATATGGATTCACGACGCCTGCCATTCTCTTGGGGGCTCGTGGACGGATTCTTCGGGAAAGGTCTGGCGGGTCGGCGAGTATCCGGAGCCGGACGCCGTTGCCTGGAGTTTCCACCCGGTGAAGCATATCACCACAGGCGAGGGCGGCATGATCACGACGTTTTCGGATCAGATCGCCGACCGCCTGCGGCTCCTGAGGACCCACGGCATCAGGAAGGAACCCGTCGCCTTCATCTCCCGCGATGAAGCTTTCGATGAGAATGGCAAGCCGAATCCCTGGTATTACGAGATGCAGGAGCTGGGCTTCAACTACCGGCTCACCGATATCCAGGCGGCGCTTGGATCTTCGCAGTTGAAGCGCCTCGAGCCCGGGATCTCACGGCGACGTGAAATCGTCGAGTGC
>JAKJFL010000566.1:0-2778 GCA_022704935.1 Candidatus Rifleibacteriota bacterium | reverse complement strand
CCGACGGCCGGGGATATCGGTTGCAAAGGCGTTTCGATCCGGTATCACGGAAACTATACTGCATCATATAAATTAAACCCGCGAACCGGCCGGTACGACCGGTATATGAACGGGGCGCAGCAGCTCGATCGCGTGACCCTCAAGCCGGTGTCGCCGGGGACCGTGGTCATCCAGATGGCCAACATGCGCGTCATCGACGACAAGGGGCGTCAGGAAATCAGCTTCATCGGCGAAGGCCGCGGGCTGGTGCTCTACGGCGGAACGGCGCGGCAGATCATCTGGAAGAAGACCGCCCCGCGCGAATTCACGCGGTTTTTCGACGAGACCGGCAAGCCGTTCTTCTTCTCGAACAAAAGCCCCGTCTGGGTCCAGGTCGTGTCGCCGATCAACCGCCTCGCGTTCGATCCGCCGGTTCCGCAGAACGTCATCGCGTTCCTCGGCGTTCAGCAGCCAGCGGGAAAAGCTGCGACCGCTGCACCCGCGGCCGCGACGGCCTCCGCGACGGTGCCGGTGAAAACCACGCCACCACCCGCCCCGGCTTCCGCATCGGCGAAGCTTCCGGCAGCCGTTGCCAGCACGTCCGGTGCCCTCTGACCGTCGAAGGAGACGAAAATGAGTGAAGGAAAACAGGAAACAAGATTCGGCGCCATCGGCGTCTTCGGCCGGGCGAACGCCGGCAAGTCGACGCTGGTGAACGCCCTCGTGGGCGAGAAGGTGTCGATCGTCTCGAAGCGGCCCCAGACCACGCGGCGCAGAATACTCGGCATTCTCACGGAAGGGCTTTCCCAGGTCGTCTTCTGCGACACGCCGGGACTTCACGCGATCAAAAACAGGCTCGACGCCTTCATGGCGCGCGAGATCGAGGCGACTGCCGAGGGACTCCAGGGGGCGCTGTATCTGGTCGATCTGACCGACATCAGCCCCGAAGAGGATGCGGCCCATCTGAAAGACCTGCAGGCCTGGCTCGGGAGCGATGTTCCGCTGTATCTCGTTCTGACCAAACTCGACGAGCGGAAGAAAGCCGATCCAGACGGCGTTGCCAAAGAATACGCCGCATTCGCGCCGTTCGCCGCGACGTTAAGCGTCTCGGCCGAAAAAGGCACCGGCCTCGATCGTCTGAAAAAAGGCGTGTTCGATCTGCTCGTGCCGAGTCCGCATGCCTACGACGGCGAACTGTTCACGTCCCAGACCGAGCGGGAGATTGCCGAGGAGACGATTCGCGAGGTCATTCTCGAAAAGTATTATCACGAGGTTCCGCACTCGGTCGCCGTGCTGGTCGAGCAGTTCAAGGAGCGGGAGAACGGCAAGACGTTCATCGAGGCCCATCTCGTCATCGAGCGGGAAAGCCACCGCAAGATCCTTCTCGGCCACGAGGGGGAAGGGATCAAGGCGATCGGCTCTCTTGCCCGCGAACGGTTGAACGGGATTCTCGGGCGTGATATTTATTTACAGCTTTGGATCAAGGTGCGCCCGAACTGGCGCAAGCAGGATGCCTGGGTCCGGAACCTGGGATATCGCGACCGGTGACGGGAAAGGAACGCAGATGAATTCGATTCTCATGGTGGTGGTCGCCGTTATCGTTATCCTGCTGGTCTTTGTCATGTTTTCCCTCGACGACCAGGAAGAGTATACGGTCGACGAGACACAGACCCAGCCCGAATCCGAGAGGACCGGCGCGATGAATGCCGCCGCGGCGGACGCCGATCGGGCAGAAACTCCGACGAGCGAACCACCGGGTGCATCCCGGGATACGGGTTTCGACATCCCTCCGCAGGCCGTTTCGGCCGCCGCCCGACAGCGTCGGCTCAAGGCTGAACAGGCCGGGGACGCGCTTCCTCAGGCGGATATCGAAAGCGTCCAGGTCGGCTCGGAAGAGGATCTGCGATACCGTCTGCTCCTCGATGACCAGGTGCCGCCGCCGACAGAGGTTGCCGTCAGGCAGGGCGTTGCGGTCATTGTCCAGATCCGGCTTCCTGAAGAACTCCAGACCGACCAGGAGACCTGGGCCCAAACCCTGGCGAGCGTCGAGGCGATCCTGTCGCCCGAAAAGGCGCCGTTCCCCTACAGCGTCTATCTGACCAGTCAGTTCGACCACCTGTGGCTGTTCGGCATCGACGAGGAACGTGACGACCCGGTGTTCGAAGCGATCGTCTGCGCATTCGACGCCGTCCGCCGATTCAAGAAGGCCCTCGAGTCCCAGCCCGCTCTCCAGGCGGCCCGGGCCCGTCTCTCGGTCGGTATTTCCAGCGGAAAAATTGCCCGCATCAAGCGCGGCCCGCTCGGTCCCGTTTCCCATGCTGGAAAGGCGGTCTACACGGCCGAGGCGCTTTCCGAGGTCGCCGGCGATTTCATGATCTACGTCGACGACGACGTCCATCGTCTCGCCATCCCGCTGTTCGATTTCCGCGAATGGAAGCCGATCAAGCTGCGGCCGGCACTTCCGCCGATCCCGTTCTACGAGGTCATGGGCTGGAACAAGAAGGAAGAGATGTTCGCCTTCGCCTCGCACAAGGAAACCTACGCGCGCCGCGCCGTCGCCGTTGCGTTCCGGTATCTCGAGTTCGACGATATGGGGCCGCTGCTCAACCTGATGAACGATGCCGACGAGAAGGTCGTTCTCGAGACCCTCTCGACTCTCGCCGAGATCGGCGATGTCCGCGGCATGGGCATGCTCAAGAAGATCCTTCCCGAAGCCCGCGACCCGATGGTTCGGAGCGGCATTCTCAAGGCGTTCGGCGGGATCGGCAGTCCCGAGGTGATTCCCTTGCTGAAGGCGTC